>NZ_JBSGET010000102.1:0-30423 GCF_053603035.1 Kitasatospora sp. NPDC004272
GCGGGGGGCGGCTTGGGGGAGGGGTGGGGGCGCCTGCGGCGGGCTTGGGGTGGGGGCGGGATGGTGGTGCGGGGGACGGCTTGGGGGAGGGGTGAGGGGCCTCTGGGGCGGGCCGGGGGAGCGGCTGGGGCTGCGCGGGGCGGTCAGGGGAGGGCGGCGGCCAGGAGGCGGGCGGTGGCGGCGAGGAGGGGTTCGTCCGCGGGGGCGGTGGGGGCGGCGGGTTTGGTGCTGAGGACCGCGAGGACGAGCGGGGGGCGGTGCGGGGGCCAGGTGAGGGCGAGGTCGTTGGTGGTGCCGTAGGCGCCGGTGCCGGTCTTGTCGGCGTGGGCCCAGGTGGGCGGGAGGCCGGCGCGCAGGCGGTGGGTGCCGGTGGTGGTGGCGCGCAGCCAGGCGGTGAGCCGGGCGCGGTGGGCACGGGGGAGGGCGTCGCCGAGAGTGAGGCGGGCGAAGGTGCGGGCCAGGGCACGGGGGGTGGTGGTGTCGGTGGTGCGGCCGGGTTCGGCGGAGTTGAGGGCGGGTTCCCAGCGGTCGAGGCGGGTGGCGGGGTCGCCGAGGGAGCGGCAGAAGCGGGTGACGGCGGTGGGCCCGCCGAGGCGGCGCAGCAGCAGGTTGGCGGCGGTGTTGTCGCTGAACTCGATGGCTGCGGCGCAGAGTTCGGCGACGGTCAGGACGCGGGTGCGGCCGGTGACGGGCGCGTAGCCGGAGTCGGTGACGTCCCGGTCGGTGTAGTGGACGCGGGCGGCGAGGTCGTGGCCGTCCCGGAGCACGGCGGCGACGGCGAGCGGCTTGAACGTCGAGCAGAGCGGGAACGTCTCGTCCGCCCGGTGGCCGACCGTCGCGCCGCTGCCGGTGTCGTGGCCGAGGATGCCGAGCCGGGCGCCGTGCCGCTGCTCCAACTCCTGGAAGGCGTCCTGCAGTTCGGTGATGACGGGGCGGGCGGTGGCGGTGGTCGTGGCAGCCGTGGCGGGGAGGCTCCGGGCGAGGGTGGTGGCCGCGGCGCCGGTGAGCAGGCGGCGGCGGGTGGGGTGCGGGCGGATCGGGGCCTCCTCGGGCGGTGCGGGTCTCACCACGGTGCATCGGCAGGAGGGGGCCGGGGCTGGAGGGGGCGGGTGCGCGTCGGGGCGCGGGGGCGCGGGGGCGCCGCCGATACCTGGGGGCCGGCGGCGCGGGGGGTGCGGGGGCGGCGTCAGCCGACGACGCGGTAGCTGACGGCCGGGTACGGGAAGTCGGCCCAGTGCAGGCTGCCGAGGGCGTAGGCGGTGTCGCCGGTCTTGCCGGGGAGGCCGGTGGCGCAGTCGGCGTTGAAGTAGACCTCGATGTCGGCGGCGGTGAAGTCGACGGCGGAGTTCGCGGGGGCCGGGAGGTTGTGGCAGCCGGTGTCGGTGGTGTCGACGGCGAACTGGGTGCCGGTCAGGTTGCTGCCGGTGGCGAAGTAGGCGACGGCGGAGTGCGGGAACTCGACGGCGGCCGCGGGCTGGGCGAGGGCCGCGCCGAGCAGCAGGGCCGCTCCGGTGGCGGCGGTCGCGGCGAGGGTCTTGGTGCGCAGGGCGGCCAACCGGGGGCTCCTCGGGGCGGGCGGGTGGGACCGGCGCGTCCGGTGGTGCGGACCGTGGCGCGCGGTCATGTCAGTTGCATTTTCAACGTTCCTTGGTGATCTGCCAAGACCCCGGTCCGGACCGGGTCGGGTGCGGGCGCGCCAAGACCTCCCGGGCCGGGCGGAACTGTCGGGGTCCGCGGCGGCCCGGGAGGGGTCGGGGTGGTGGGTCGGTCAGTCGAAGGGGAGGCGCAGCACGGAGGCGTTGCCCTGGGACTGCGTTGCGCCGGTGCGGAGTTGGGCGGGGGCGTTGCCGAGGGCGGGCCAGACCTCGACCTTGACGGTGCCGTTGCTCAGGTTGGCGAGCGGGGCGCCGGTGGTGGACTGGAGGCCGGCCGCGGTGGCGCCGTAGCGTTCCCAGCCGGGGACGGGGTCGGTGGCGAAGTAGCGGTAGGTCTCGGTCCGGTCGACGGTGCCGTTGCCGTCGAAGTCGTAGGAGACGCGGGCCTGTTGGGCCAGGGCGACGTTGGAGCCGGCGTCCACGTAGAGGTCGAAGTCGGTGCTGCCGCCGGGGCGGAGGGTGCCGGTGAGGTGGTTGAGGGTGTACGTCAGCGGCTGGTAGGGGGTGCCGTCGTGGTTGGCGCCGCCGCCGGAGGCGATGGTGCTGCCGGCCGCGCCGGTGCCGTAGGTGGTGGAGAGGCTGCCGTCGGGCTGCGGGTAGAGGGTGCCCGGGCGGGTCTGCGGGGCGGTCGGGGAGGTGGTCGGGGATGCCGACGGGGAGGGGCTCGCCGAGGGGCTCGCGGAGCCGGACGGGGACGGACTCGCCGACGGGGAAGGGGAGTTGGTGGCGCCACCGGTGCCGCCGTCGGGCTTGGTGCCGCGTTCGGAGGCGGTGGAGCGGGCCGGGACGGTCAGGGTGTAGCCGTCGGAGAAGCGCACGGTGCGGGCGGCGGTGGTGTAGTTGTGCGCCACGTGGGTGCGGGTGCCGCCGTTGACGAAGACCGCGGCGGTGGGGGTGTCGGCGGTGGTCGCCGGGTCGAGGGTGCCGAGGGCGGCGAGGTTGTAGATCCAGTGGTAGGTGTGTGCCCTGGATTCGCCCTCCTCCGGGGTGTAGCCGGCCTTGCCGGCGTCCCAATCGGCCTTCGCCGCAGCCGGGTCGGTGAGCGCCTCGGCCTCCCAGAGCAGGTCGCGCCAGTCGGTGAAGGCGCCGCCGTTGTTGCTCTTCAACTCGGCCAGGTTGGCGGCCAGGTCGTCCTTGCGGCGCGCCAGGTAGAGCGAACCGGAGGTGACCGGAAGGAAGTTGATGCCGTGGATCATGCCGGGCGCGGCCGTCCACCAGGTGGAGTAGGCGGCGCCGGAGCCCCAGACCATGCCGACGGTGGAGTGCTGGAAGCCGGCCGGGAAGACCTGGTGGTCGGCGTCGAACCAGTACTGCTGAACGGAGTTGGCCTCGGTGGTGTACAGGTAGACGCCGAGGTCGCGCAGCGAGGTGTCGCCGGTGGCGGCGCCGAACAGCAGCAGGCCGGCGCTGAAGTTCAGCGACTCGGAGGAGGACTCCTCGTTGTTGCCCGCGGCGAACCCGGCGTGGCCGGAGGCCCAGCCGTGGCCCTCGTACGGGTCGAAGTTGCGCAGCCAGGGGAAGCGGGTGTCGGCGCGGTCGGTGTTGGCGGCGTCCTTGGCGAGTAGCTTGACCATTCCGCCCCACTGCGCGTCCGCCGCCCAGGCGGTGTCGTAGCGGGCGACGGTGGCGGCGGCCTGCACGAAGTAGCCGTAGTGGAAGTGGTGGTCGTTGAGTTCGGCGTCGGTGCCGTAGGAGGCCGGGTAGCCGATCAGGGTCTTCCAGGTGGAGTCGTAGGCGAAGCCGGGCGAGCCGGTGCCCGCGAACCAGGTCTGCAGCTTGCCCTTCATCAGTCCGAGCAGCTTGTCGCGGGCCGCGGTGTCGCCCAACTGGTCGGCGATCGGCACCAGTTGGGCCATCTGGCCGAGCGCCTTGCCGACCCAGTAGGTGTCGGTGGCGCCGTTGAACGGGTCGCTCGCGTCGGAGACCTGGTGCAGGTAGCCGTCCAGCGCGGCGCGGTCGTAGGAGCCGGCGTCGGGCAGCGAGGGCAGCACGCCGGTGACGGTCTGCACGGTGGAGAAGGACGAGCCCTGGCGGACCTTCATGGTGCCGCGCGGGGAGGTGTAGCTCAGCGCGGTGAGCGGGTCCGGGGTGGCCTGCCACTGCTGCGGGTAGAGCGCCAGCAGTGTGCCGGTGGCGCTGCCCTCCTGGGCGGTGGTGGTGGCGGTGAAGGTGGTGGTGAGCTTGCCCGCGGCCTGGTCGTAGTTCCAGCCGACCTTGGTGTCGGTGACGAAGTCGTAGGCGTAGCTGCGGAACTGGGCCAGGTCGGCGGTGGAGGGCAGCAGCGCGACCGAGTAGTAGTCCTTGCTGCCGAGGTTCGCCGTCAGGGTGCTGCCGTTGACGTTCCAGCTGCTGCCGGTGGGCGCGAACAGGCCGTAGTTGTGGCCGCCGACGGTGATGCCGAGCACGCTGCCCTGGTTGCTGAAGACGGTGGGCGCCGAGGCGGTGGTGACCTGGGCGGCGCCGCCGGTGGCGTGCGCGAACACGTACGGCAGGCCGTGGCCGATCGTCGCGCTGAAGGTGTGCGCGCCGTCCGCCCAGTACGGGGTGACCGTCCAGTCGGACCAGCCGTCGACCTTGGTGTCGGGGGAGTTCAGGCCGGCCACGCCCAGGGTGAGGTCCCGGGTGTGGGTGTAGTCGTACTGGCGGCCGTCGGAGGTGATGGTCGGCGTGGTCGGGTAGCCGACCTCCAGGCCCGCGGCCTGGGCCTTGAAGGTCATCGGGTGGGCGTACAGGTTCTCCGAGTACGGGTTGCCCGCGTAGCGCTGGTAGATCAGCGAGGACCACCAGTCGTTGGTGGGGGCGGCCTGTCCGGCCATCCGCGGGGTGACCTTGGGGGTGACGGGCGCGCCGTCGGAGTTGCTCGGGCCGACCGTGCCGGCCGGGCGGGCGTCGCTGTAGCCGCCGAGGCCGACCCGGACGGTGGCGGCGGCGGCGCTGCCGGCGCCCAGGGCCGCCGTCAGCGTGGCTGCGGCGGCCAGCGCCAGGGTGGTGAGGGCGGCCGTGGGGCCGCGCAGGGAGCGGAGCTTCATGGTCTGTCCACCTTGAGTGGGGGCGGGCGGTGCAATATGAGAGCGCTCTCAGCCAGCGGACCGTATTGCTGGGCCCGAAGGGGTGTCAACCGCCCTGACACAGACTGATGCGTTCAGGATTCGAAAGCCCAGGTCGCGGAAGTCCGTAGATTACGTTCAGGTTTCGAGGGCTTGACGAGGGAACTTCCGCCCCGGCAGTCTCTCGGCATCGGTTGAGAGCGCTCTCAGAAGTTGGGCGCCCGCCGAACGGCACCAGCTTCCTTCTTCGCACTCCACCCACGCTCCCGCCCCGCCCTGGAGGCCCTCGCATGGCTACCCCGAGAGTCCGCCGCACCACCGCTGCCCTGGGCAGCACCGTCCTCGTCACCGCACTCCTGCTCACCGGCTGCAGCTCCGGCAGCGGCTCCAAGGACTCCGCCGACGGCAAGGTGACCATCACGGTGGACCTGTTCGGCACCTTCGGGTTCAAGGAGGCCGGGCTGTACGACGAGTACATGAAGCTCCACCCGAACGTCACCATCAAGCAGACCGACACCCAGGACGAGGGCCAGTACTGGCAGGCGCTGCAGACCAAGCTCGCGGGCGGCGGCGGCCTCGCCGACATCCAGGGCCTGGAGGTCGGCCGGGTGGCCAGCGTGGTGCAGAAGCAGGCCGACAAGTTCACCGACCTCAAGACGCTCGGCATCGGCGACGTCAACGACGACCTGGTCCCCTGGAAGGGCGCCGCGATCAAGACCGCGGACGGCAAGGTCCTCGGCGCGGGCACCGACATCGGCCCCGAGGCGATCTGCTACCGCACCGACCTGTTCAAGGCCGCCGGGCTGCCCACCGACCGCGCCGAACTGGCCGAGAAGTGGTCCAGCTGGCAGGGCTACCTCGACCTCGGCAAGCAGTACGCCGCCAAGGCCGAGGCGGGCAACGCCTGGACCGACAGCGCCGCGGGCATGTTCACCGCCGAGGTCGGCCAGCAGGAGGTCCGGTACTCCGACGCGGCCGGCAAGCCGGTCTACGACAGCAGCCCGGCCGTGAAGACCGCCTGGACCGACGCCACCGCGCTGGTCGCCGACGGCCTGTCCGCCAAGCTCGCCCAGTGGACCCCCGAGTGGAACAAGGCGTTCTCCACCGGCAAGTTCGCCACCCTCTCCTGCCCCGCCTGGATGATCGGCTACATCAAGGGCCAGGCCGGCGACGCGGGCTCCGGCAAGTGGGACATCGCCGCCGGCCCCGGCAAGACCGGCAACTGGGGCGGCTCCTACCTGACGATCCCGCGCACCGCCAAGCACCCCAAGGAGGCCGCCGAGCTGATCAAGTGGCTCAACGCCAAGGAGCAGCAGGCCACCCTGTTCACCAAGCAGGGCTCCTTCCCGTCCTCCACCGGCGCCCAGGCCGCCATCAAGGACGTCACCGACCCGTACTTCAACAACGCCCCGATCGGCCAGATCTTCAGCGAGTCGGCCAAGGCCATGCCCGCCCAGGTGCTCGGCACCGACGACGGCGTGATCGGCAAGGCGTTCACCGACGCCCTCGGCGAGGTCGAGCGCACCGGCACCGCGCCGGACACCGCCTGGAAGCACGCCCTGGACAACGTCAAGAAGGCCAACGGCAACTGACGGACCATCAGCCCCGGTAGTCAACCCGGTCGGCCCGCCCCGCCGCTGCCCCCAGCGCAGCGGCGGGGCCGGGCGGCCCCCGTCGAAGGACCCCGCCCATGGCCCTCAGCTCCACCGCCCGGCTGCCCGCCGCCAAGCCGGGCGACCCCGCCAAGCCCGCCAAGTCCGCGAAGCGTCCCGGCGGCCTGCGCCGCCGACTCGCCCCCTACGGCTTCCTCGCCCCGTTCTTCGGACTGTTCGCCGCGTTCGGGCTCTTCCCGCTGCTGTACACCGCCTGGGTGTCGCTGCACCGGGTCGAGCTCCAGACCTCCGACCGGATGGACTGGCTCGGCTTCCAGAACTACACCCGGCTGCTGTCCGACCCGTTCTTCTGGAACGCGCTGCGCAACACCTTCACCATCGGTGTGCTCTCCACCGTCCCGCAGCTGCTGATGGCCCTGGGCCTGGCCCACCTGCTCAACTACCGGCTCCGCGGCCGCACCTTCTTCCGGGTCGCGATGCTGATGCCGTACGCCACCTCGGTCGCCGCCGCGACCCTGGTGTTCGCCCAGCTCTTCGGCCGCGACTACGGGCTGATCAACTGGGTGCTGAACAGCGTCGGCCTGAACCCGATCGACTGGCAGGCCAACACCTGGGCGTCCCAGATCGGCGTCTCGGCCATCGTCACCTGGCGCTGGACCGGCTACAACGCGCTGATCTACCTGGCCGGCATGCAGTCCATCCCCGGCGAGCTGTACGAGTCCGCGGCCGTCGATGGCGCCTCGCGCTGGCAGCAGTTCCGGCACGTCACCATCCCCGGGCTGCGCCCCACCATCGTCTTCACCGTGGTGGTCTCCACCATCGGCGCCACCCAGCTGTTCGGCGAACCGCTGCTGTACGAGGGCAACTCCGGCGGCGGCATCTCGCACCAGTACCAGACCCTCGGCCTCTACCTGTACGAGCAGGGCTGGACGTTCTTCCACCTCGGCCGGGCCGCCGCGGTGGCCTGGGTGATGTTCCTGCTGATCGTGCTGCTCGCCCTGCTCAACGCGGCGATCGCCGCCCGCCGCAACCGTACGGACCGGTGACCCGATGACCCACGTGACCACCCAGGTGCTCGACAAGTCCGTTGCGGCGAAGGGCGGTTCCGTCCGATCGGGGAGCCGCAAGGCGCGCTCGCCGCTGCACGGCGGACCGCTCGCCTACGCCGTGCTGATCGGCGCCACCCTGCTCGCCGTGTTCCCGTTCTACTGGACGCTGGTGGCCGCCAGCCGCTCCAACTCCGAACTCAGCTCCGCCACGCCCGCGTTGACCCCCGGGCCCAACCTGTTCCACAACATCGGCGAGGCGCTCCAGCAGGCCGAGATCGGCAAGGCGCTGCTCAACTCGCTGATCGTGGCCAGTGTGGTCACCGCCGGCGTGGTGCTCTCCTCCACGCTCGCCGGGTTCGCCTTCGCCAAACTGCGTTTCCGCGGCCGCGGCGCGCTGCTCGCGCTCACCGTCGGCACCATGATGATCCCGCCGCAGCTCGGCGTCATCCCGCTGTTCATGGTGATCGTCAAGCTCGACCTGCAGAACAAGCTGCCCTCGGTGATCCTGCCCTCGCTGGTCTCCGCGTTCGGCGTGTTCTTCATGCGTCAGTACCTGGTGCAGGCCCTGCCGGACGAGCTCGTCGAGGCCGGGCGGATGGACGGCGCCTCGCTGCTGCGGATCTTCCGCTCCGTCGTGCTGCCCGTCGCCCGCCCCGGCATGGCCGTGCTCGGCATGCTGACCTTCATGGCCACCTGGAACGACTTCTTCTGGCCGATCGTCGCGCTCAGCTCACAGAACCCCACCGTCCAGGTCGCGTTGAAGTCGCTCGGCCAGGGCTACGTCCCCGACCAGTCCGTGGTGATGGCCGGCACCCTGATCGGCACCCTGCCGGTGCTGGTGGTGTTCGGCCTGCTCGGCCGGCAGATCGTCGGCGGCATCATGCAGGGCGCGGTCAAGGGCTGACGCCGGCCGCTCTGTACTGCCCTGTACTGCTCCGTGCCGCTCCGTGCTGCCCCGAGTGCTGCCTGTGCGGCCCCGCACCGCCCGTACCGCTCCGCACCGCCCGTACCGCTCCGCGCCGCCCGTGCCGCCCCGTGTTGCCCCGTTCGGCTGACACACCCTCAACTCGTTTGGATGGAACGCGACATGACCGTCGACACTCTCCCCATGACCACTGACTCCCCGGCCGCCGCGCCCGCCCGCTTCCCGACCGGATTCGTCTGGGGCGCCGCCACCGCCGCGTACCAGATCGAGGGCGCCGCCGACCAGGACGGACGCACCCCGTCCATCTGGGACACCTTCGCCCGCCGCCCCGGGGCCGTCCGCAACGGCGACACCGGCGACATCGCCGCCGACCACTACCACCGGTACCGCGACGACGTCGCCCTGATGTCCGAACTCGGCCTCCGCGCCTACCGGTTCTCGCTCGCCTGGCCGCGCGTCCAGCCCGGCGGCCGGGGCCCCGCCAACGAAGCCGGACTCGACTTCTACGACCGCCTGGTCGACGAACTCCTCGCCGCCGGGATCGACCCCGTCGCCACCCTCTACCACTGGGACCTGCCCCAGGAGCTGGAGGACGCGGGCGGCTGGACCGACCGCGACACCGCGTACCGCTTCGCCGAGTACGCGCACCTCGCCGCCCGCCGCCTCGGCGACCGCATCCCCACCTGGACCACCCTCAACGAGCCCTGGTGCAGCGCCTTCCTCGGCTACGGCAACGGCGTCCACGCCCCCGGCCGCACCGACCACGCCGCCGCCCTCGCCGCCCACCACCACCTGCTGCTCGCCCACGGCCTCGGCACCGCCGCGCTGCGCGCCGAACTCCCCGACACCGCCCAGGTCTCGCTCACCCTCAACCTGGCCGCCGTCCGCCCGCTCTCCACCGACCCCGCCGACCTCGACGCCGCCCGCCGGATCGACGGCCTCGCCAACCGGATCTTCCTCGACCCGGTGTTCCGCGGCAGCTACCCCGAGGACGTCCTCGCCGACACCGCGCACGTCACCGACTGGTCCTTCGTCCGGGACGGCGACCTCGCCGAAATCTCCCGCCCCATCGACTCGTTGGGCATCAACTACTACACGCCCACCGTCGTCGCGGCCGAGGAGCAGCCGGCCGCCGACCGGAGCGGGCCCGGCGGGTCCGGCGGGGACGACGCGGCCGGCACCGAGCCCGCGGACGCCCAGCGCGGCGACGGCCACCAGGGCGGCAGCCCCTGGCCCGCCGACCAGGGCATCCGCTTCCTGCCCGCCCCCGGCACCCGCACCGCCATGGGCTGGCCGGTCGACGCCGACGGCCTGTACGAGCTCCTCACCCGGCTGCGCGACGACCTGCCCGGCGTCCCGCTGCTGGTCACCGAGAACGGCGCCGCCTACGAGGACTACACCGACCCGAGCGGCGCCGTCCACGACCCCGAGCGGATCGACTACCTGCACACCCACCTCGCCGCCGTGCACCGCGCCATCGCCGACGGCGCCCCCGTCCGCGGCTACTTCCTGTGGTCGCTGCTCGACAACTACGAATGGGCGTACGGCTACAGCAAGCGCTTCGGCATCGTCCACGTGGACTTCGCCAGCCAGCGTCGCACCCCCAAGGACAGCGCGCACTGGTACGCCCGGGTGATCCGGGACGGGGCGCTGCCGCAGTAGTCGCGCCGGGGGCGGACCGGCCGCGGTCTTCCGGCCGCCCCGTCGTGGGCCCCCGGGCCGCCCCGGCACGTGACCGCCCGGCCGCCGGGGCACTGGGGAGGAGCCGGCGGCCGGGTACTACGCTCTGCCCCCGAACCGAGCGGAAGAGGGGGGCGGTCATGGGATTCCTGGCCGAACGCAGGACCCGGCAGGCCGAGAACCGGGCGGCCGCCGCGGCCGCCGAGGCGAGGCACCGGGCCGGGCAGGAGATCGAGCGGCTCACCGACGAGAGCCGCGCCCAGCGCCGGGCCGGCTCCTGGGACGCCGCCGCCACCACCCTGGCCGGCGCCGTCCGGCTCGGCACCGAACAGTTCGGCCCGGACGACCCGCGCACCCTGCTCGCCGGCTTCGAGCACGGCCGCACCCTGCTGCAACTGCACCGCCTGGCGGAGGCCGAACAGGTGCTCCGGGCGGTCACGGAAGCCGCCGCCCGCTACTCCGACCAGCGCCGGCAGGACCTCCGGTTCGACGCGCTGGGCGCCTGCGGCAGCGTCCTGCTGCGCGCCGGACGGAACGCCGAAGCGGTCGCCGTCCTGGAGGAACACCGGGAACTGGCACGGCAGTCGGGATGCGACCTGGCCGGGAGCCCGGCCGCCGAGGAACTGGCGGACGGCTACCTCGCGGTCGGCCGCGAGGCGGAGGCCGCCCGGCTCTACGCCGACACCGCCGCGCACCGGGAAGCGGAATCGGCGGCGGGACGGTCCAGCACCGCCGTCCTGCGGCTGCGCGGCAAGCTGGCCCGGGCCCTGCTCCTGCTCGGCCACCACGCCCAGGCCGAACGGGCGGCGCGCGCCGTGCTCAGGGCCGCCGCCGAGAACACGGCGGCAGCCGGCCGGTGGTCGGCCGCGGCCGTCCTCGCCCGCACGCTCGTGCAGCAGGACCGGGCCGCCGAGGGCGAGGCCGTCGCCCGGGAGGCGGCCGCCGAATGGCGGCGGGCCAAGGGGCCGGAGAGCAAGCCGCTGCCCAAGCTCGACCACGCCCTCGCGGAGGCCCTGATCGCGCAGCAGCGCCACCAGGAGGCGCTGGACGTGGTCCTCGGACAACTCGCCGCCGGGGTGGGTGTTGCGGGGGCCGCGCCCGGAGCGGGGGCCGCGGGCGGGGGCTCCGGTGGTGCCACGGTGTTCCAGTACGACCTGGCCGCCGCCCACCTCGGACTCGGCCGCCCCGAGGACGCCCTGCGGGCCGTCGAGCCGTTCCTCGCCCGCCACCGGGCCGCACCCGCCCCGCGCGACCACGCGGCGCTCGTCGCCGACACCCTGCACGGCCGGATCCTGGCCGCGCTCGGCCGCACCGGCGAGGCCCGGGACGTCCTCACCGCCAACGCCGCCGTCTGGCGCGAGCGGTACGGGCCCGAGCACGTCCACACCCTGGCCGCCGAGCGGGCCCTCGCCGCGCTGTCGGCGCAGTGAACCGCCGGTCGCCCAACTCAACCGCACCGCCTGTCGATTGAAGGATCCGCAAAATGTGGTGACGACGGTCGGGCGGCGCTCCTAGACTCTGCTCGCTGGACAACGCCCGGGCCCGGAGAGGCCGCTGGGCGCACCGTGACGTGAGTGGAGAGGGAGGGACCGGTCGTGCGTACTGCCGTCGTCGTCGTTCCCCCGTCGCGGTTCGAGGTGATCCTGGTGTCCCGGGCGGGCCGGTGCCCGCTGCGCGGCCGGTGCCGGTAGGAACCACGAACTCGCCGTCCTCCCTTGCTCGTTGAACTCCGTTCTGTCCGCCCGTTCGCCTGCCCGTTCCGCCTGCCCCGTTCGACGCGGCAGGTGTCGTGCGGGTGCGCACGGGTGTGTGCGGGGGAGGCGGACGTCCCTCGTGGTGCCGTGAATCGCGCTGCCGATTCCAGGAGCGAACTCCGAAGGGCCACGGGCCACCATGCGTACCGACCTCGTCACCACCGTCCCCACCAGCACCGCTGTCGTCTCCGCTTCCGCTTCCGCCGTCGCCGCTGCCGTCGCCGCGGTCCGCAACCTGGGCATCCTCGCCCACGTGGACGCGGGCAAGACCACCGTCACCGAGCGGGTCCTCTTCCTGACCGGGGAGACCCACAAGCGCGGCGAGGTCCACGACGGCACCACCGTCACCGACTTCGACCCGCAGGAGCGCGACCGCGGCATCACCATCTTCGCCGCGGCCGTCAGCTGCCAGTGGAACGGCCACCTGCTCAACCTGATCGACACCCCCGGCCACGTCGACTTCGCGGACGAGGTGGAACGCTCGCTGCGGGTGCTGGACGGCGCGGTGGCCGTGTTCGACGCGGTCGCGGGCGTCGAGCCGCAGAGCGAGTCGGTGTGGCGGCAGGCCGACCGGCACGGTGTGCCGCGGATCGCGTTCGTCAACAAGATGGACCGGCCCGGCGCCGACCTGGACGCCGCCGTCGCCTCCATCCGGGACAAGCTCCACCCGGCGCCGCTGGCCGTGCAGTTGCCGATCGGCCGGGAGGGCGGGTTCGTCGGCGTGATCGACCTGGTCGACCTGCGCGCGCTGACCTGGCCGGACGGCACCGAATCCGGCGGCGGCTACCAAGTCGTCGACATCCCCGAGGAGTTGGCGGACGAAGCGACCCGGCGACGACGGGACCTGGCCGAGGCGGTGGCCGAACTGCACCCCGCCGCGCTGGAGGAGTACTGCGCCACCGGCACCCTCACGGCCGGTACGCTCACCGGCGCGCTGCGCCAACTCACCGCCGGCGGACAGGCGGTGGTGGTGCTGTGCGGCTCGGCGTACCGCAACCGCGGCGTCGAACCGCTGCTGGACGCGGTGACCGCGTACCTGCCGTCGCCACTGGACGTCCCGCCGGTGCGCGGGGAGTTCGACGGCAGCCCGCAGGAACGCGCCGCCGACGCGCAACAACCTTTCGCCGCCCTGCTGTTCAAGGTCTCCGCGAGCACCACCGGTCGGCTCAGCAGCCTGCGGATCTACTCCGGCACGCTACGGAAGGGGGACACCGTGCTCGACGCCCGCACCGGACGCACCGAACGGATCGGCCGGATCCTGCGGGTGCAGGCCGACCGGCACACCGAGACCGACACCGCGGTGGCCGGCGACATCGTCGCCGTGGTCGGCGCGAAGGGCGCCCGGGTCGGCACCACGCTGTGCGCCCCGCACGCCCCGCTGGTGCTCGAACCGGCCGTCTCCGCCGACCCGGTGGTGACCGTCGCGGTCGAGGCCCGCCGCACCGTGGACACCGACCGGCTGGCCGTCGCGCTGGCCCGGATCACCGAGGAGGACCCCTCGCTGGTGGTCGGCAGCGACCCGGAGAGCGGGCAGCGGACGCTGTCCGGGATGGGCGAACTGCACCTGGAGGTCGCGGTGGAGAAGCTGCGCCGCGCCGGGCTGGAGGTCACCGTCGGACGGCCGAAGGTCGCCTACCGGGAGACCCTCGCCACGGCGGTGACCGGCCTCGTCCTGCGGCACGTCAAGCAGGACGGCGGCTCCGGCCAGTTCGCGCACGTCGTGGTCGACGTCGCCCCGCTCGGCGAACCCGGCACGGACGGCTTCGAGTTCCGCTCCACCGTCACCGGCGGGCGGGTGCCGCAGGAGTTCGTCCAGGCCGTCGAGGCGGGCTGCCGGGACGCCCTCGCGGAGGGCCCGCTCGGCCACCCGGTCACCGGGGTCCGGGTCACTCTCACCGACGGGTCGACCCACGTCAAGGACTCCTCCGACCTGGCGTTCCGCACCGCCGGACGGCTCGCCCTGCGCGAGGCGCTGCGGCGCGGCGGCTCGCTGCTGCTGGAGCCGGTCGTGGAACTCACCGCGACGGTGCCGCCGGACGGCGTCGGCGGCGTCCTCGGCGACCTGTCCGCCCGCCGCGGTCGGGTGCACGGCTCCGAGCCGTGCGGCGGCAGCGCGGTGCTGACCGCGACCGTTCCGCTGGCCGAACTCTTCGGCTACGCGGGCACGTTGCGCGGCCGCACCCAGGGCCGGGGTACGTTCGGCACCCGGCCCGCCGGGTACGCGCCGGCGCCGCGGACGCAGCAGTAGCAGCCGGGGCCCGCCCCGCCGTGCCCCTCGACGGGGTGGGGCGGGCCCGTTGCTGCGTGGCGCTGCGCGGTGCTTTGCCGGTCGCCGGTCGCCGGTCGCCGGTCGCCGGTCGCCGGGGGGCGGGGGCCGGTTGCCGGTTGCCGGGGAGCGCGGGCTCGGGCTCGGGCTGCTGTGCCGACTGCGGGTTGCTGCGGGGGCGGGCGGGGGCCGTCAGTGCAGCCAGCCGCGTTCGGTGGCCCGGGCCCCGGCCTGGAAGCGGCTGCGGGCGCCCAGCACCTCCAGCGCCTCGGCGCTCAGCCGCCGGACGGTCCGCTCGGAGACGCCGAGTTTGCGGGCCGCGACCACGTCGGTGTCGCCCTGCTGGAGGATCCGCAGCAGCGCGTAGTGCTGCGCCGTCATGCCGTTCGGGTCGCGGCCCCGGGGGTGGCAGAGCGGGGCGGCGCTGTGCCACAGCCCGTCGAACAGCGCGCACAGCGCGGCGACCGGCCCGCGCCCGTGCAGCACGGTGGCGGTGTCCGCGCGCTCCGGGTCGAGCGGCAGCAGGGCGGTCTCCCGGTCCAGCACGACCATGCGCAGCGGTAGCGCGGGCACGGTACGGACCTGGCCGCCGAGCTCGACCAGCCGGCGGGCGTACTCCACGGTGGGCGGGTGGCGGCGGACCGCGTCGACGAACAGGGTGCGCAACTCAACGCCTCGGCGCAGTAGTTCGGTGCAGAGCGACTCGTCCGGCAGGGTGGCCGCAGGGGTGCGGGCGGGGGTGCGGGCGGGGGTGCTCGGGGTTGTGGTGCCGCCCGGTCCGGTGGTCGGTTCGGTGGCGGAGTCGGCGGTCGGGTCGGCGGTGGGTCCGGTTGCGGGGGAGAGGACCAGGGCCTGGGAGGCCGTGCCCGCGCCGAGTTCGGTCAGCCGGTCGCGGATCGCGTCCGTTCCGATCAGGTTCTCGGTGCGGGTGTGGCGGCGTTCGGCCGCGACCTCGGCGCGCAGTTGCCCTAAGGCCGCCCGGGCCTGCTCGAACTCCTGCCGGTGCGCCAGCAGTTCGGCCTCGCGGCGGGCCAGTAACGCGGCCAGGCCGAGCTCCGGGACCACCGGGTGGAGGACGGTCGGGTCGTCCCAGGGCGGCCGGAGCAGTTCGAGGGCGATCAACTCCTGGCGGGCGGAATGCAGTTGGTCCGGCGTCAGGCCGAGGCGGGCGATCAGGACGGCGTCCGCCGCGTCCGGGGCGCGCAGCAGTTCGCGGTAGAGCCGGTCGGCCGGTTCGCTCAGGCCGAACGCCTGGAGGGCGACGGGCATGTCAGCCGACGTCCGGGGTGCGGCGGCCGTGACGGGTCACCGTGTGCATCGCCGCCATTCCTCCGTCCGCCCGTGACACCGGTCTGGGGTAGGTCTAGACCATTGGGGCGCCCGGTGTCAAAGGGCGCGAGCTACGGCCGGTGCCCCTGGCCGGAACCGGCAGTGCAGGGTTCGGACACCGTCCGCTCTGGTGGGCGGGCGGGCGGCTCGCCGAAGGTGATGGGCATGGCCCACGCGCTCTCCACCCCCGCCCGCACTCCTCCCGCGACCCCGTCGCCCGCCGTCCTGTCGTCCGCCGTCCCATTGCCCGCGGCTCCGTCTCCCGCCGTCCCGTCGCCCGCTCCGGCTGCCCGGTGGCGGGTCCGGTTCGGGGTGCCGGACCTGACCGGGCACCGGCGGATCGTGGCGGCGACCGTGCTCGACGCGTTCGGGGTCGGGATGTTCGTGCCGCTGTCCTTCCTGTTCTTCGTCCTCACCACCCGACTGACCGTCGTCCAGGTCGGGTTCGGCAGTTCGCTGGCCACCCTGCTGTCGCTGCCGCTCGCCCCGCTGGCCGGTGCGCTGGTCGACCGCTGGGGCGCGCGCACCTCGCTGATCGCCAACAACCTGCTGGCGGCGGCCGGTTACCTCGGCTACCTGCTGGTCGACTCGCTGTCCGGGCTGGTCGCCGCGATGTTGGTGGTGCTGTCCGCGGAACGGCTATACTTCGCCGCCTGGCCGGGCTTCGTCGCGGACCTGGCCGAGGGCGCCGAACTGGACCGCTGGTACGCGTTCACCACGGCCGGCAGCAACGCCGCCGCCGGTCTGGGCGGTGCGGCCGGCGGCCTGCTGCTGGGCACCGGGTGGCCGGGCGCGGCGGTGGCGGTGGTCGCGGTGAACGCGGCGACCAGCGTGGCGGCGGCCGTCCTGCTGCTCGCACCGGGCCCGCGTTCCGGTCCGCGCGGGGGGCGTCCGGGCTCGCCCGCGGGGCGTCCGGGGGCGCTGCCGGACTCGCTTCCGGGCTCGCGTCCGGGCTCGCGTTCCGGTGGTCCGGCGGATGCCCCGGGGTGGGGGACGCTGCTGCGCGAACGGCGCTTGCTGGGGCTGCTGGCGGCGCAGGCCGCGCTCGGGTTCGGCTGGCTGGTCCCCACCGTGGTGCTGCCGGTGTACCTGGTGAAGGTGGCCGGGCTGCCGGCCTGGGTGCCGTCCACGGCGCTGACCCTGAACGCCGTGCTGATCGTGCTGGCGCAGTCCGCGACGACGGCCCGGCTGGTGGTCTTCTCCCGTACCAGGGTGGTGGGTTGGGCGTCCGCGCTGATGGCCGCGGCGATCGCCGCGCTGGCGTTCGGCGGCGGCCGGGCCTGGTCGGTCTTCGGCGCGGTGCCGCTGTTCACCGCCGGCCAGCTCCTGGCCGGCCCGGCCTGCACCGCGATCGCCGCGACCGCGGCCCCGGCCGCCGCCCACGGCCGCTTCCTGGCCCTGGTCAACCTGGCCTGGGCGGTGTCCGCGATCGGCGGCCCCCTGCTGGTCGGCACCCTGATCGAGCAGCACGGCACGCTCTTCTGGTCCCTGCTCGCCACCCTGGTCGCCGCCGGCGGACTCGGCTTCCGCGCCGCCGGTCGGCGGCCGGGCCTGGGCGGCGACCAGGGGGCGGCGGGCGTCAGTAGGTGAGCAGGCCCGGGTCGGAGAGGGACGGGGCGCCGGTCTCGACGTGGCCGGCCAGGCGGCGGACGAAGTCGGTGCTCCGGTCGGAGGTGACGGTGAGGTCGTACCAGTGGCGGCAGCTGGAGAGGTCGACGGTGAGGGCGACGGTGGCGCCCCTGCGGACGGTGACGGTCTGCGGGGTGCCCGCGTAGGCGTTGGTGACGGTGAGGACGGCGTCGGCGCCGGCCGGGTTGGTGAAGGTCAGGGCGAGGTTGCCGGTGGCGGCGTCGTGCCGGGCGGTGACCTCGGGGCCCGCGGTCTTGCCGGGGTTGCGGAAGCGGCGCAGGAAGCCGTTCGGGCCGAACACGGTGAGGTCGGTGACGCCCTTGGAGTAGCTGGTGTTCCAGGCGTCGGAGACGGACTTGCCGGCCTCGGCGGTGTACGTCCACGGGCCGTCGGTGCGGTTCGCCGAGGTGACCAGGAACTGGGCGCCCGCGGCCGGTCCGCCGCTGAACGCGAGGGCGTACTTGCCGGTCGAGATGTCGGCCGAACCGTCCACGTACGGCGCGTACTTGAGCGGACGGGTGGGCTTGGTGCCGGCCTCCTGCCGCGGCATGGTGCCGGTCGCGGGCGGGGTGGGCACGTAGTCGGCGTGCCGGTTGCGGTCGGCGGGCAGGTAGCCGGCGGTGGAGGGCAGCGCGGCCGGGGCGGGGTTGCTCGCGGTGAAGTCGAAGGCGGAGGTGAGGTCGCCGCAAATGGCCCGCCGCCAGGGGGAGATGTGCGGTTCGGCGACGCCGAAGCGCTGCTCGATGAAGCGGATGATCGAGGTGTGGTCGAAGGTCTCCGAGCAGGTGTAGCCGCCGGTGCTCCACGGCGAGACCACCAGCATCGGCACCCGCTGCCCCAGGCCGTACGGTCCGGCGGCGTAACTCGCGTTCCCCGCGAAGGAGTCGGCGCCGGTGGCGACCGTGGACAGGCCCTGGCCCGCCGAGGCGGGCGGGAACGGCGGCACCACGTGGTCGAAGAAGCCGTCGTTCTCGTCGTAGGTGATGAACAGCGCGGTGCGGGCCCACACGTCCGGGTTCGAGGTGAGCGCGTCCAGCACCTGCGAGACGTACCAAGCACCGTAGTTGGCGGGCCAGTTGGGGTGCTCGGTGTACGCCTCCGGGGCGACGATCCAGGACACCTGCGGCAGCGTCCCGGCCGTGACGTCGCGGCGGAGCTGGTCGAACAGGCCGTCGCCGGCCTTGGCGTTCGTCCCGGTGCGGGCCTTCTCGTACAGCGCGTCACCGGGCTTGGCGTTGCGGTAATTGTTGAAGTACAGCAGCGAGTTGTCGCCGTAGTTGCCGCGGTGGGCGTCACTGATCCAGCCCCAGGAGCCGGCCGCGTCCAGGCCGTCGCCGACGTCCTGGTAGATCCGCCAGGACACGCCGGCCGCCTCCAACCGCTCCGGGTAGGTCGTCCAGGAGTAGCCCGCCTCCTGGTTGCCCAGCACCGGCCCGCCGCCGGTCGCGTCGTTGCCGGTGTAGCCCGTCCACATGTAGTAGCGGTTCGGGTCGGTGGAGCCGATGAACGAGCAGTGGTACGCGTCGCACAGCGTGAACGCGTCGGCCAGCGCGTAGTGGAACGGGATGTCCTGCCGGGTCAGGTACGCCATCGTGGTGGCCGTCTTGGCCGGGACCCACTGGTCGTACTTGCCGCCGTTGAACGCCTTGTGACCGCCCGCCCAGTCGTGGTTGAGGTCCTGGACGAACTGCATCCCGAGGTCGTTCACCTGAGGCCGGAACGGCAGCACCTCCTTCTTCGCGCTGTTCGCCTGGTACCAGACCGGCTTCCCGCTCGGCAGCGTCACCGGCCGCGGGTCGCCGAAGCCGCGCACGCCCTTCAGCGAGCCGAAGTAGTGGTCGAAGGACCGGTTCTCCTGCATCAGCACCACGACGTGCTGCACGTCCTGGATGGTGCCCGTACCGCCCTGCGGGGCGATCGAGGCGGCCCGCGCGATGCTGGGGGCCAGCGCGGAGAACGCCAGGCCCGCGCCCGCCAGTTGGAGGAAACGACGCCGGTTCGGTTCGTTCGGTTCAGCAGCCATGGGGACACGACCTCTACGGAGGGGGACGGACGAGGGGGCGTCCCCCAGAACAGCGCCCCCGGGGTACCCCCCGTCGTCCCGCTCGTGTCCGGCCGGCGTACGGCGGACGAACGCCTCTAGTTGTCCGGACAAGTGCGCCCGGTTCGGTCGGGTCACCAGCGGCGGGCGGCGGCCAGCAACCGCTCCCGGACGGCGGCCAGGTGCGGGTTCGGGGCGGGTTCCGGGCGGTGCACCAGGTACGCGGTGTTGATCGGAGGGTCCTCCGGCAGCAGCAGCGGGACGAGTGCGCCGGCCGCCAGCTCCTCCCGGCACAGGTAGGTGGGCAGCACGCTCCAGCCCGCCCCGGCCGCCACCGCCGAGCGCACCGCCCGCAGGTCGGGTACCGTGACGGCGGCCCTGGCGTGCAGCCGACGGCCGAAGACGTGCCGCCAGTAGCGGCGGACGATCGGCAGGTCCTCGGCGTAGCTGACCAGCGGCAGCCGGGGGAGCGCCTCGGCCAGGTCCGCCGGGCCCGGATCCGAGGCGGGTGGGCGGCCCGTCCAGCCGGGTGCGGCGACCAGGACGAACTCCTCGTCCGCCAGCGGTACGGCGGTCAGGGCCCGACCGGTCGGGCGGCGGGTGGCGACCAGCAAGTCGTGCCGCCCGGAACGGAGTTCGTCCAGCAGCGGATCGGTCAGCCCGGTGGCCACCCGCAGCCGCACCCCGGACGCGACCAGCGGGGCGAGTGCGGGCAGCACCAGCGTGCCGAGCAGCTCCGCCGGCCCGGCCAGGTGCACCGGCCCGGCTGCCGGGCGGCGCTCCGTCGCGTCGGCCAACCGGTCCAGCGGCTCGGCGACCCGCGCCGCCAACTCGTCCGCCGCGGGCAGCGCCACCGCACCACGGGCCTGCCGCTCGAACAACTCCCGTCCGTGGCGCCGCTCCAGCGCGCGGACCTGGGCGGTCACCGTCGACTGGGACAGGCCGAGTCGGCGGGCGGCCGCGGTGAACGAGCCCAGGCGGTACACCGCGAGGAAGGTGCGCAGCTGATTGAGGTCCGGCGGCTCGGTGGCGGGGGCCGGTGATTCGGGGGCGGGTGCGGGGGCTGCGGCTGGCGGTTCGGGGGCAGGGGCCGGCGGGGGAGCGTCCATCGGGCGAGCGTAGCGGTGGAGCGGGCGGCCGCAGCCATCGGAGAACCGATGGCTCCCATCGGATCACCCATTGGATTCCGATGGGCGGGCCGGTCTACGGTCGGAACGCAACCACGACGCAGCCCGCCCCCGGAGGAACCCGAGATGTCGAAGATCCTGTTCGTGATGACCGGCGCCGACCGCTGGACGCTCACCGACGGCACCGAACACCCCACCGGCTACTGGGCCGAGGAGGCCGCCACCCCGTACCGCGCCCTGCGTGCGGACGGCCACCAGGTCACCGTCGCCACCCCCGGCGGCGTCGTCCCGCCCGTCGACCCGGCCAGCCTCGGGCCCGACGCCAACGGCGGCGCCGCAGGGGCCCGCGAACTCGCCGACGCGCTGGCCGAGATGACCGCACTCGACCACCCGCTGGCCATCGCCGACGTCGACCTCGACGACTACGACGCCGTCCTCTACCCCGGCGGCCACGGCCCGATGGAGGACCTCGCCCGGGACGCCGCCTCCGGCCGTCTGCTCACCCGCGCCCTCGCCTCCGGCAAGCCGCTCGCCGTCCTTTGCCACGGCCCCGCCGCGCTGCTCGCCGCCGTCGACCCCGCCACCGGCCGCAATGCCTTCGCGGGCCGCCGGATCGCCGCCTTCACCGACGCCGAGGAGACCCTGGCCGGCTTCGCCGATCGCGCCCCGTGGCTCCTCCAGACCCGCCTCGCCGAAGCCGGCCTCACCCTCGACACCGCCGCCCCCTGGGCCCCGCACGTCGTCGTCGACGGCAACCTCATCACCGGCCAGAACCCGGCCTCCTCGGCCCTGCTGGCCCGGGAACTGCTGAAGCAACTGGGCTGAGACGGGTCGGCCCCGGCCGGCCCCTGTCGGCCGTTGCCCACCGTCGGACGGATGCGGCGCCCGGCAGGTGCCGCGCTCAGGCCGCGGTGATCGGGCGGACGGTGGGGTCGGTGGCGGTGCGGGCGGCGGTGTGGGTGGTGACGAGGCGGCGCAGGGCGTGGTCGGTGGCCGGGTCGGCGGGGGTGAGGGTGAAGAGGCGGTGCGGGCCGGTGGTGAGGATGTCGTAGTGGAGCAGCAGGGGGCCGGCGTCGGGGTGCTGGACGCGCTTGGAGCCGGTGGTGCGCTCCAGGACGGTGTGGTCGTCCCACCACAGGGTGAACTCCGGGCTGTGAGTGCGGAGTTCGGCGAGGAGGGCGGCCAGGCGGGGGTCGTCCGGGTGGTGGGCGGCGGAGGTGCGGAGCTGGCCGACGGTCTCCCGGGCGACCCGGGGCCAGTCGAGCTGGGTGGCGCGGGTCGCCGGGTCGAGGAAGAGCATCCGGGCGGTGTTGTCGGCCGTCCCGGTGCCGAACTCCGGTCCGAACAGGGCCCGGGCGGCCGCGTTGTGGGCCAGCACGTCGAGCCGGTGGTCGGTCAGGTAGGCGGGGAACAGCGGTATGCCGTCCAGGAGTTGGCGCAGCGAGGCGGGAACCTCGGGGCGTCGGGGGCCGCGCGCGGGCAGTACGGGGCTCTCGCCGCGGGCGAGCAGGTGCAGGTGCCGGTGCTCGTCCGGGGTGAGGCGCAGCGCCTCGGCGAGGGCGTCCAGGACGGCGGCGCCCGGGGTGCCGACCCGGCCCTGCTCCAGGCGGACGTACCACTCCACGCTGACGGCGGCGAGCTGGGCGACCTCCTGGCGGCGCAGCCCCGGGGTGCGGCGGCGCGGCCCGCGCTGCAGCCCGGCGTCCTCGGGCTGCAGCCGGGCGCGCTTGGCCCGGAGGAAGGCGGCCAGTTCGCCCTGGCGGGGTGGTACGCGTCCGGTCATGCCCCGATCATCGACGGCCGCCGGGCGATCCGTCCAGCGCCGAGGCTGGTACGCCGAATGCCACCATCCGGAGGGCCTCCCCGAGTGCGCTGCGGTGGGCGAGGGTTGGGGCGTCGAAGCAAGATCCGCCGACCGACTGGGAGCCCCGCGCCATGTCACGTTCACCCCGTACGACCACTGCCACTGCCCCTGCCGCCGCCGGGTGGTCGCGGCCGTCCCGCACCGCCGCCGTCCTGCTGTCCGCCGCCGCCGCGCTGACCCTGCTGGGGGCCGCCGATTCGAGTGCGAAGGTGCGCGGCGAGGCCAAGGAGTTCGGGCGGGTCTCGGTCAGCTCCGGGATCCCGACGGACGCGAAGCGGTTCACGGTCAGCAGCCCCGACCTGGTGAACGGCAGCTTCCCGCAGGCCAATTGGGCGAACGCGTTCGGCTGCAACGGCGGCAACCAGCCGCTGCGCCTGGAGTGGCGCGGCGCCCCGGCCGGCACCCGGAGCTTCGCCGTCACCATGTTCGACCCGGACGCGCCGACCGGCTCCGGCTTCTGGCACTGGCTGGTCTGGGACGTCCCCGCCGGTGCCACCGGCCTGGGGAAGACCCTGCCGGCCGGCGCGGTGGCCGGCACCGACGACGCGGGCGTGCAGGGCTACCTGGGCCCGTGCCCGCCCGTCGGCGACCGTCCGCACCACTACCGGATCACCGTGTACGCCCTGGACACGCCGAGCCTGGCGCAGCCCGCCACCACCCCCGCGGCCGTCACCGCCTTCGGGATGAGCGGCCACGTCATCGGCTACGCGCAGACCACGGTGCTGGCCGCCCGCTGAACTCCGGCCTCCCGAAGGCTACTTGGCGGCTGGCTGGCTGGCTGGCTGGCTGGCTGCGCGCGGGCGGTCCGACCGGGCTGCTCGGGTGGGCTGCTCGGCCGGACCGCCCGGCCGGGCCGGCCGGGGGCGGGTCACTTGGGCGGGGAGAGGCGCAGGCCGCCGTCGGTCTCCAGGACGGTGCCGGTGAGGTTGCGGTTGGTCGCGGCGAGCACGACGGCCTCGGCGACGTCCTCCGCGGAGGCGATCCGGCGGGTCGGCAACTGGGCGGCGGCCTGGGCGAAGTACGCCTCCCGGGCGTCCTGCGGCAGGCCGCTCCACCACGGGGTGTCGACCAGTCCGGGGGAGACCGCGTTGATCCGGCGCGGGGCCAACTCCAGGGCGAGCGGCCGGATCATCGCCTCCAGCGCCCCGTTCACCGCGGCCAGCCCGGCGGTGCCCGGCAGGCCCGCGCGCGCCGAGATCGCGGTGACCAGGGTGACCGATCCGTCCTCGGACAGGTGCGGCAGTGCCGCCTGCACGGTCGTCAACTGCCCCCAGAACTTGGCCTCGAAGGCGCCGCGCAGGGAGGTGAGGTCGAGTTCGGCGAACGGCCCCGCGCCCTCGGCGCCGCTCAGTGAGACCACCAGCCAGTCCAACCTGCCGATGGTGTCGAGGACTTCGGCGATCTGTTCGCGGTCGCCGCCGTCTGCCCGGTGTCCGATCAGCTCCGGGTCGCTCGCCGCCAGCGCCTCCAGCCGCTCCTTGCTGCGGCCCGCCACGTGCACCACGGCCCCCCGGGCGCGCAGTTGGCGGGCGGTGGCCAGTCCGACGCCCGAAGTGCCGCCGACGACCAGTGCGGTGCGCTCGCTCATGTGGTGCCCTCTCCCCTGTGCTCCGTCTGTGCTCCGTCGTTGGGAGCCTCCTCGGTGGGACGAGAGTCGGTCGGCTCCAATTTCGAACCGCGACGTCTCGTCTCGAATTACGGTAGCGTGGTCCCCGTGAACGGGCAAGCGAATCGAGGATCGGGCCGGGAGCCGGCGCGGAAGCCGAACGGACCGGCCGGGACGACCGGAGTGGTGGAGGTGGCCGAGATGGCCGAAGAACCTGACGATGCGTCAACTCCGCTGCGCCCCGGGCGCCGGCGCAGCGAGGAGAGCCGCCGCGCGATCCTCGCCGCCGCGTACGAACTGCTCGGCGAGGCCGGGTACGCGCGCCTCACCGTCGAGGGCATCGCCGCCCGGGCCGGCACCGGCAAGCAGACCCTCTACCGCTGGTGGCCCGGCAAGGCCGACGTCCTGCTCGAAGCCGTCACCGCGCACGCCCGGCAGCGCATCCCGCTGCCCGACACCGGCGACCACGCCGCCGACCTGCACGGCTTCCTTGCCGCCACCTTCGCCGCCGCCACCCCGCCCACCACCGACGCCCTGCGCGCCCTGATGGCCGAGGCCCAGATCGACCCCGCCTTCGGCGAGCGCTTCCACCGCACCCTGCTCACCCCCCGCCGCGAAGCGCTCGGCGTCCTCACCGCCCGCGCCCACGCCGCCGGCGCGCTCGCCCCCCACCTCACCCCCACCGCCGCCGTCGACCTCGCCTTCGGCCTCCTCTGGTACCGGCTGCTCGCCACCGGCGACCCCCTCGACGACCGGCTCGCCGAACTCCTCACCCGCACCCTGCTGCGCTGACCCCGCCGCACCGGCCCGACCGCGGCCGTTTGTTGCGCCAGATGTCCGAGCCCACCCCGCCCGCACGGCCGTCGAACGCCTGAACGAGCATGGCGGGGTGCCAACCGAAACGCCCTCCCGACCGTCCCCGCCCGCCGCGTCCGGACTGCGCCGCTTCACCCGCGGCGCCTTCGCCGACCTCACCCCGCTGCGCCGCAGCCCCGACTACCGCCGGCTCTGGTTCGGGCAGACGGTCTCCTCGATCGGCCAGCAGATGACCGCCCTCGCGGTCGGCATCCAGGTCTACGCCCTCAGCCGCTCCGCCTTCCTCACCGGCCTGGTCGGACTCTTCTCCCTGGTGCCGCTGGTCGTCTTCGGCCTGTACGGCGGCGCCATCGCCGACCGCGTCGACCGCCGCCGCCTCGGCCTGATCGGCTCCGCCGGCCTCGCCGCCGTCTCCGCCCTGCTCGCCGCCCAGGCCCTGCTCCACCTGGGCTCCATCCCCCTGCTCTACGCCGCCGTCGCGCTCCAGGGCGGCTTCTTCGCGGTCAGCTCGCCCGCCCGCTCCTCGATGATCCCGCGACTCGTCCCGCGCGAGCAGCTGCCCGCCGCCAACGCCCTCAACACCATCGGCATGAACCTCGGCCAGACCGTCGGCCCGCTGCTCGGCGGCGTCGCCATCGCCGCGTACGGGGTGCAGAGCGCCTACCTGGTCGACACCGTCGCCTTCACCGCCACCCTCTACGCGATGTGGCGCCTGCCCGCGATGCTCCCGCAGAGCACCACCGGCAAGCGCGCCACCGTCCTCGACGGCCTGCGCTTCCTGCGCGGCCAGCCCAACCTGCGGACCTCCTTCGCCGCCGACCTCGCCGCGATGATCTTCGGCCTGCCGCGCGCCCTCTTCCCCGCGATCGTCCTGCCCTTCTATGGCGGCGACGCCGGCACCGTCGGCCTGCTCGCCGCCGCCCCCGCCGTCGGCGCCCTCGCCGGCGGCCTCTTCTCCGGCTGGATCGGCCGCATCCACCGCCACGGCGTCGCCGTCCTCGCCTCCGTCGCCGCCTGGGGCCTGGCGATCGCCGCCTTCGGACTCGTCCGCAACCTCCCGCTCGGCCTGCTCCTGCTCGCCGCGGCCGGCTGCGCCGACACCGTCTCGATGATCTTCCGCAACACGATGATGCAGGTCGCCGCCCCCGACGAGATGCGCGGCCGGCTCCAAGGCGTCTTCATCGTCGTCGTCGCTGGCGGCCCCCGCCTCGGCGACTTCGAATCCGGCACCGTCGCCACCCTCACCACCCCCACCCTCTCCATCCTCACCGGCGGCCTCGCCTGCGTCGCCGTCGTCCTCTACCTCGCCGCCCGCCGCCCCGGCTTCCTCCGCTACGACGCCCGCCACCCCACACCCTGACCCCACCCACCCGCCGCACCCCGAAACCTGGCAGCGAGCACCCCCCGACGTGCTGTATTGTTTTCCACGTCGCCGAGAGATCGGGGACGAGGTCAGAAAGCCAAGGAGCCCGCGAGGGCCACCGGGCAGACGACCACGGGACGTGGCGCAGCTTGGTAGCGCACTTGACTGGGGGTCAAGGGGTCGCAGGTTCAAATCCTGTCGTCCCGACGTGAGTCGGAAAGGCCGTTGGCCGGGAGAAATCCCAGGTCAGCGGCCTTTTGCATGACGGGGCGTCAGGGACCGCGAAAATCGGTTCGCATGCTGTTTGGGACCAGTTTGGGACCAGGGCCCCGGATTCCGGGGGTAGCCCTCCTTGACCGGACCCGATTTGCCCGATTTCATGGTCACTCTCGGTAGTCGATGCGGAATCGTAATAAGCGATTTCCGGCCATGATTTTGGCAGAAATCCCGCTTGTGTGGCGAAAGTTGGCCATAGCTGACGGGCTGTCAGGTGGCGGCGTGACGTCAAGAGAGAAGCGTGCCGAACGGCACCCCTGACCGCTGGGCGGCTCCGGCGACGTGGGGACGCTTCGGCCGGGACAGTTGCTCTGTGTGACTGCCTGCAGATGCGACCACTCTGCGCACAGCCCCGCACCCCGTGCCCAGGCTGTCCTGCTGGCGGCCCACTTGACCCGGGGCAAGTGCTCCTCCATCCGCTTACGTGCCGGGAAGGCCGAGCCGGTCGAAGGCGGAGTGGCCGGGGAAGGCGACCGACTCGATGCGCGACGGCGGGATCGGCGACCCGTACCCAGCCCGCTGGGAGAGGACCTGGGCGGCTGCGGCACCAACAGCGCGATCACCGGCGAAGCTTTGCACGCTGGGAGAGGACGCGAGTATCTCCATGACGTCGGGAACTGCCGTCGGCGAAGCTCTGCGAGCTGGGAGAGGCTTGATCAGGCCGGTCATTCCGACGCCGAGCTGCGGCGAAACTCTGCGCGCTGGGAGAGGACCAATCCCGCTCGGCGGCGTCAGGGGACCTATTCGGCGAAGCTCTGCGTGCTGAGAGAGGACACCAGCGACTCAACTGATCGCGTCAGGATGGTCGGCGAAGCTCTGCGCGCTGGGAGAGGACCTGGCGGCCGAGGTGGTCACCGGCGAAGCTCTGCGTGCTGGGAGAGGGCGGGTGCGCCAAACTGCAGGCCGTCAACATGCACGGCGAAGCTCTGCGGGCTAGGAGAGGACTTGCCCTCGTCCACCGCGTTGCTCGCTAAGACCGGCGAAGCTCTGCGTGCTGGAAGAGGACCGGATTACCCGGCCCACCGTCGCCGGGGTGCCTGGCGAAGCTCTGCACGCTGGGAGAGGACTTGTCGGTGATGCTCGGGGCGACGGTGCGGTACGGCGAAGCTCTGCGTGCTGGGAGAGGACCGCCCGGGCTGGTGCATGCCGATGGACACCGTCGGCGAAGCTCTGCGCGCGGGGAGAGAACGGCCTCCGGCCGGTGGACGCCACCTTTGACGACGGCGAAGCTCTGCGCGCGGGGAGAGAACTTCCACCCGGTGCCCGCGGTCGGCAGCGGCCACGGCGAAGCTCTGCGTGTTGGGAGAGGACGGCCGCGTCTACACCCGCACCCGTCCGCGCGGCGGCGGAGCTCTGCGCGCTGGGAGAGGACCTGTACATCGCCTGCGAGGACGCGGTGCTGGTCGGCGAAGCTCTACGTGCTGGGAGAGGACAAGCAGCCGCTGGCGCTCTCCGAGGCACGGGCCGGCAAAGCTCTGCGCGCTGGGAGAGGAACTGGTGCCGAACGGCACCCACAGCGCCTTCTTCGGCGAAGCTCTGCGCGCTTGGAGAGGACCGAATCCCCTGTTCGAGCCGAGGTTCTCCTCAGCGGCGAAGCTCTGCGTACTGGGAGAGGACCTGTCCCTGCCCCCACACCGTGAGTCCACCAACGGCGAAGCTCTGCGCGCTGGGAGAGGACTAGTCCACGAAGGCACGCGCGGCTTCCCAGGCCGGCGAAGCTCTGCATGCTGGGAGAGGACCAGATGCTGCCCTTCAAGATGGCGAAGGCCGGCGGCGAAGCTCTGCGCGCTGGGAGAGGACCAGCGGCGCGTCATGCCGGGCCTGGCGGAGCACGGCGAAGCTCTGCGCGCTGGGAGAGGACGGCATCCGGAACGTGATCGTGGGCCTGATCATCGGCGAAGCTCTGCGCGCTGGGAGAGGACACGGTGGCGTCGTACTGCGGCGCCTGCACGTAAGGCGAAGCTCTGCGCGCTGGGAGAGGACAGCTGCTTCTGCGCGGCCTTGCTGCGGGAGGGCGGCGAAGCTCTGCGCGCTGGGAGAGGACAGCTGCGGTTTGGGGGCGGCATCGGCCAGCGCCGGCGAAGCTCTGCGCGCTGGGAGAGGACGTGCGGGTGACGCCCCGGATGCCGCTACGGGCCGGCGAAGCTCTGCGCGCTGGGAGAGGACACCATCCCCGCTCCGAACTCGCTCTCGCGGGTCGGCGAAGCTCTGCGCGCTGGGAGAGGACCGGACAACGTGATGTACCCGGCCATCACTCACCGGCGAAGCTCTGCGCGCTGGGAGAGGACCAGTTCGGCCAGGGTCTGGCGGTAGTAGGGGATGGCGAAGCTCTGCGGGCTGGGAGAGGGCCAGCGGTTCGCCAGCCGAAGCCCGGCCCTCGTCGGCGAAGCTCTGCACGCTAGGAGAGGCCGACATCATCCGCATCATCACGCACGGGCCGTCCGGCGAAGCTCTGCACGTTGCGAGAGAACGCCGCGCTGTCCAACCCGATCACCGCCGTGATCGGCGAAGCTCTGCGCGCTGGGAGAGAACGGTGGAGGGAGGGTTGATCACTGGTCAGCACCCGGCGAAGCTCTGCGCGCTGGGAGAGGACGTCGGCAGCGTGATTGCCCTCCTCTTCAACGGCGGCGAAGCTCTGCACGCTGGGAGAGGAATCGGGCAGGCACTGGCAGACCACCGCGTACCGCGGCGAAGTTCTACGTGCTGGGAGAGAACCCGATACCGGACAGGTTACCGATGAACCCCGACGGCGAAGCTCTGCGCGCTGGGAGAGGACTCCTACCTCGCCTCGCGGGGCGTCAGGGTGTCCGGCGAAGCTCTGCGCGCTGGGAGAGGACAGCAGCGCGTTCATCGGCACCTCGACGCCAACCGGCGAAGCTCTGCGCGCTGGGAGAGGACCTGCCCGGCAACAGGACCCCTGGTCCGTGTGGGGGCGAAGCTCTGCGCGCTGGGAGAGGACATGGACCTGATGCAGTCGACGTCCAAGGTCGACGGCGAAGCTCTGCGCGCTGGGAGAGGACGCCTTGTCGTCGGAGATCTTGTAGCGCGGGTGCGGCGAAGCTCTGCGCGCTGGGAGAGGACATCGCCCACGGGAAGTGGCTCGACCGGCCGGCCGGCGAAGCTCTGCGCGCTGGGAGAGGACCGGCCGATGGCGAGCAGGGACCAGCCCGCGGCCGGCGAAGCTCTGCGCGCTGGGAGAGGACACCATGAGCAGCGGCATGTCTCCGCCGAAGTTCGGCGAAGCTCTGCGCGCTGGGAGAGGACTCGTCCGGCTCCTGCCACTCGTCAGCCATCCGCGGCGAAGCTCTGCGCGCTGGGAGAGGACGCGGGCGGGGTGGCGGCCCGGGCGGTGGGGAGCGGCGAAGCTCTGCGCGCTGGGAGAGGACCTGGGTGTTCACGGGTGCTCCTGGCGGTCGGTCGGCGAAGCTCTGCGCGCTGGGAGAGGACTCACCGAGGATCGCGTTCGTCTGGGCCGCGGTCGGCGAAGCTCTGCACGCTGAGAGAGGACAGCCCGGAGTACCCGTACTGCTCGTACAAGTGCGGCGAAGTTTTGCATGCTGGGAGAGGACGTCTTCGACGGCGTCCGCTGCAACCGGGTCGGCGGCGAAGCTCTGCGCGGCGGGAGAGAACCCGATACCGGACAGGTTGCCGATGAACCCCGACGGCGAAGCTCTGTGCACTGGGAGAGAGCGAGGGCCCGCCGGGCAAGATCCTGCGCTACGACGGCGAAGCTCAGCGCATTGAGGGAGGACCGGCCATCGGACAGTTCGTACTGACGGGCCAGCGGCGAAGCTCTGCGCGCTGGGAGAGGACCAGATACACGAGACACATCTACCGGATCCGCCCGGCGAAGTTCTGCGCGCTGGGAAAGGACCACAAGGAGCAGCAGACCCAACAGGCCGATCTCGGCGAATCTCTGCGCGCTGGGAGAGGACGGCAGGTCCCGCCACTGCTTCGTGACCGGGTCCGGCGAAGCTCTGCACCCTGGGAGAGGACGCCGCGAGCGTCACGAGTTTGCTGAGCATCGACGGCGAAGCTCTGCACGCTGGAGAGGACCCGGCGAGGGTGGTGGTGATGTCCTCGACGGTCCGCGAAGCTCTCCGCGCTGGGAGAGGACAAGCCGTGGACCAATGCCCGCTGGGTCACCGCCAGCGAAGCTCTGCGCGCTGGGAGAGGACCGCCCCTGCTCCTCGCGCCCCAGGTGTTCGACCGGCGAAGCTCTGCGCGCTAGGAGAGGACTCGGCGCGCGGAAGGAACAGCCGGGCGGACTCCGGCGAAGCTCTGCGCGCTAAGGGCTGTCCCGCAACTGCCCTCGCAGACCTGGCGGCTGTTACGGAAACCGAAATGTGGTGCGGCGGGACAGCCGTGCTGGCATCATGCTCC
>NZ_JBSGET010000103.1:0-29368 GCF_053603035.1 Kitasatospora sp. NPDC004272
GCCCGGAGGGGGGCGTTCCCGAGGAGCTGGGGGAGCCGGAGCAGTGGGGCGTCTACGAGCCCCCCGCCGAGCAGACCCTGAAGCCGCGGCGGCCGGCCCGGATATCGGCTCCGGTCCGGGCTCGACGTCCGACCCGGCGCCGGACGCGTCGGACAGCCGCAGCTTCAGGGTCTGCTCGGCGGGGGGCTCGTAGACGCCCCACTGCTCCGGCTCCCCCAGCTCCTCGGGAACGCCCCCCTCCGGGCGCACGGCGGTCACCGCGTCAGCTCCGGCCGATGACCGGGGCGAGGCCCGCCGAGCGGTCCACCGCCTCCGGGTATCCGCACTCGGCGAGCCAGTTGGCGAGCATCCGGTGGCCGCCCTCGGTGAGCACCGACTCCGGGTGGAACTGGACGCCCTCGACCGGGAGTTCGCGGTGCCGCAGACCCATGATCACGCCGCTGTCGGTGCGCGAGGTCACCACCAGCTCGGCGGGCACGGTGGCCGGGTCGACCGCCAGCGAGTGGTAGCGGGTCGCGGTCAGCGGCGAGGGCAGGCCCGCGAAGACGCCGCCGTCCTCGTGCAGCACCGGCGAGGTCTTGCCGTGCAGCAGTTCGGGCGCCCGCCCGACCACCGCGCCGTGCGCGACCGCGATCGACTGCAGGCCCAGGCAGACCCCGAACAGCGGGAGTCCGGTCCGGGCGCAGTGGTTCACCATCTCCACGCACACCCCGGCCTCCTCCGGCGTACCGGGCCCGGGGGAGAGCAGCACCCCGTCGTAGCCCTCGTCGCCGGACCGCGGCCGGGCGTCGGCCACGGTCAGCTCGTCGTTGCGGACCACCTCGCAGACCGCGCCCAGCTGGTACAGGTACTGGACGATGTTGAAGACGAAGCTGTCGTAGTTGTCGACCACGAGGATCCGGGGCGTTCTGCCGGCGGAGGTCATCGCTACTCCTGGGATGCGGGTGCGTCGGAGGACGGAGGGGCTCGGAACGGTGCCGGGCTCAGCCGCCGTTGCCCTGATCCACCGTCACGTTCCCGAAGGGGAGCAGCGGCTCGGCCCACGGGAAGACGTACTGGAACAGGACGTAGACCACCCCGAGGACGAGCAGCAGGGCGATCAGCGCGCGGACCGGCGCGGGGCCCGGGAGATGCCGCCAGATCCAGCCGTACATGGTGCTCCTCGGTGATTCGGGTCTGCACAAGCGTAGACGCCCGGCCCCCCGGCCCAGGAGGGTATCCGCGCAACGGGCGGATCGCGGTGGGTCCGGGGCGGTCCGGGGCGGGGTCAGGGGGCGGAGGCGGCCCGCAGGTCGGCGGATCCGGTGTAGCCGGGCAGCGAGAGGTCCCCGCTCTCCTGGACCTTCCAGCCCAGCCCGTAGGCGGCCACGTAGCCCAGGTAGTTGCGGACGGTCGGGTCGTCGTCCACCGCGGAGCGCAGCGCCTCGCTCCTCCCGACCGCGCGGATCACGTACGGCGGCGAGTAGACCCGGCCCTGCAGCAGCAGGGTGTTGCCGACGCAGCGCACCGCGCTGGTGGAGATCAGCCGCTGGTCCATCACCTGGATCCCCTCGGCGCCGCCCCGCCACAGGGCGTTGACCACCGCCTGGATGTCCTGCTGGTGGATCACCAGGTCGTTGACGTCCGGCTCGGGGACGCCCGGGATCCGCGCGGTGGCGTTCGGCGGGGCGTCGTCCAGGGTGACGGTCAGCCCGGGCCCGCGCAGCCCCTCCAGTCCGGCGGCCTGCTGCAGCTCGGCCAGCCGGGCGGCGTCGTCCGGGCTCTGCCCCTGCTGCTGGGCCAGCCGGTCGGCCCGGTCCCGGTCGGCGGAGACCTGCTCGGACAGCTGCTGGTTCTGAGTGGAGCGCTGCTGTATGACGTCGCTCAGCTTGAGCAGCGAGTTGTCGGTGCGCAGATCGGTGCCGTGCGCGGTCTCCGCGCTGACGTAGAACAGCAAACCGGCGAGCGCGAAGACGGTGCAGGTCAGGGCACGTCCGACAATTCGCCCACGCCGGGGGCGCGGAGCGGGGGACGGCGAAGAAATCGTGGAATCAGGCACCGTACCCTTATCTCCTTATGACCCGGCGAGCCACTACGCTAACGGACGCCGGTGGCATGTGCGGAGGACCAACCGTACGGACCGGCCCACCATTTGCCGCCCGCCCACGCTGACCCACCCGCGCGGTCACAGCGCATCGACAGGAGAACCCCTCGTGCCGAAGTCTCGACTCCGCAAGAAGGCCGATTACACGCCGCCTCCGAGCACCGCGACGGCCGTGAAGATCAGTTCCGGCCGGAGCTGGGTGGCACCACTGATGCTGGTGTTCTTCCTGGTCGGCCTGGTCTGGATCGTCACCTACTACGTGACCAGTGGTGACTGGCCGATCGGCAGCTGGGGCAACTGGAACATCCTGGCCGGTTTCGGCTTCATCGCCGCGGGCTTCGGCGTCTCCACGCAGTGGAAGTGACGCCGGGCCGAACCGCCCGGCGGGCCCCGGCCCGATCCGTCCCCGCAGCACCCGCCCCGCACCGCTCCGGCCGCCGCGCCGGAGCGGTGGCCGGGCTGCCCGGAGCCGGGTCGTGACGGAGCGTCCGAACGTTTATCCACAGGGTTGTCCACAGTGGGGAAAACTTCGCCCTGCCTGTGGATAACTCGGAACGCAGCAGCATAACGCGCGTAGAGCCGGGAAATCCAATCGGCGGGCGCACCCGGCGCCCGCCGCCTGTGGACAACCTCACCCCGGCAGGCGCGCCGTCCCGACCAGCAGCATCAGCAGGATCAGCACCAGCCCACCGGCCACCGTCAGCCCCTGCACCTGGTTCCGGCGCTCCCGCGGGGCGTAGAACATGCCGACGGCCACGGCCGCGCCCATCACCAGGCCGCCGACGTGCGCGCGCCAGTCGATCGTGATCGTGTCGGCCCCGGCCTGGCCGTTCCCGTTCAGGGCGAAGGTGAGCACCAGGTTGACCACCAGCAGCGCGATCACCGGCTGCATGGGCGTCCTGGTCACCTTGAACAGCACCGCGGTGGCCCCCAGCAGGCCGAAGATCGCGCCGGAGGCCCCGACCGTGAACATGTCCCGACCGATCAGCAGGTAGGCGAACGCGTTGCCCGCCAGCCCGGCCAGCAGGTACAGGGCCAGGAACCGCAGCCGGCCGAGCACCCGCTCCAACTGCGGTCCGAGCACCCAGAGCGAGAACATGTTCATCGCGACGTGCAGCAGCCCGCCGTGCACGAACGTCCCGGTCAGCAGCCGGTACCACTCCGCCGGCCCTTCGGCCACACCGGCCCGCGCCCCCCACACCGACGCCCCGCTGACCATCCCCAGCCGGAGCTGCCAGTCGGGCGCCAGGTACTGGGTGAGCAGGAACACCGCCAGGTTGATGCCGATCAGCACCTTGGTGACCAGCGCCCCGTCGCCGATCGCCAGCAGCGCCCCGGCCGAGGTCCTGGGCCGCTGCCGGGTCCGCTCCTGCCGGGCGTCGGCGCCGTGCACGCAGTCCGGGCACTGGAAGCCCACCGCGGCGGGCACCATGCACTCCGGGCAGACCGGCCGCCCGCACCTGGCGCAGCTCACCCCGGTCTCCCGCTCGGGGTGGCGGTAGCAGCCGGGCAACCCGCTCCCCCGCCCCTGGCCGTCCGCCGACGTCGGCCGCACGGGCTCCTCCGGATGCATCGCCGCTCTTCCTCCTCAACGAAACGGTCCCGGCGCCGCCCGCCGTCGAGGACGGGGCACCGCCGGGACCGCCCAGGCTACTGCGCGCGGCCCCCGCGGGGAGGGCCGACGCGGAGCGGGCCTCAGCCGCGCGAGACGACCACCTGCTGGATCACCACGTCCTGGACCGGGCGGTCGTACGGCTTGGTGGTGGCGGTGGTGGCGATCGCGTCCACGACCTTCCGGCTGGCCTCGTCGGTGACCGCGCCGAAGATGGTGTGCTTGCCGGTCAGCCAGGTGGTCGGGGCGACCGTGATGAAGAACTGCGAGCCGTTGGTGCCCGGGCCCGCGTTGGCCATCGCCAGCAGGTAGGACTCGGTGAAGGCGAGGTCCGGGTGGAACTCGTCGGCGAACTTGTAGCCCGGGCCGCCGGTGCCGTTGCCCAGCGGGTCGCCGCCCTGGATCATGAAGCCCTCGATGACCCGGTGGAACACCGTGCCGTCGTACAGCGGCTTGGCGGCCAGCTCGCCGGTCTCCGGGTTCTTCCACTCGCGGGTGCCCTCGGCCAGCTCCACGAAGTTGGCGACGGTCTTCGGCGCGTGGTTCGGGAAGAGCTGGACCACGATGTCACCGTGGTTGGTCTTCAGGGTGGCGGTGAGTTCCTGGGCCACGAGACGTACCTTCCTGTTTTCTACTGACTATCCGAGGAATCATCCCACGCGGCTCGCGGACGGCTCAGCCGAAGGTGCCCGGCGGGCGGGCCCGAGGCATGATCTCCTATCAGGTGGAAAGGTGCAGACCGGACAACGCCGGACACCCGCCGAGAAGGAGAAGCCCGTGAGCCGTACGGACACCGCGCGTGAGACCGCCGGACGGGCGAAGGACGCCGTCGCGCCCTACGCCGTCTCCGCCAAGGAGGCCGCCCTGCACTACGCGGAGGAGGCCAGGCAGGCGCTCGGCCCCAGGCTGGAGGCGCTCGGCCCGAAGGCCGCGGCCGCCGGGGCACAGGCCAAGGCGGGCGCCGGCCAGGCCGCGCAGGTCGCCCGGGTGCAGTACGTCAAGCACCTCGCCCCGCACCTGGAGCACGCCTTCACCAGCCTCCCCCCGGAGACCCAGAAGGCCGCGCTCCGGGCCGTCCACCGGGCCCAGGAGGCCGCCCTGGCCGCCAAGCTGTCGGCCGGGCAGGCCGCCGGACAGGCCAGGGCCACCGTGGTGCCCAAGGTCGCCGAGACCTTCCAGGCCGCCAAGGACACCGTCACCCCGATCGCCCAGGAGGCGCAGAACCGCGGCGCCGCCGCCGTCACCGCGCTGCACGGCAACGTCAGCGCCGCCGAGATCGGCGCGCTGGCCGCGAAGAACGCCAAGAAGCAGCACCGCAACGGCTGGGCCACCGGCCTCGCGGTGGCCGGCACCCTGGCGGTCGGCACCGGCGTGCTGGCCTGGCAGTGGTACCGCAAGCAGAACAACCCGGAGTGGCTGACCGAACCCCCGGCGCCGGTCACCCCGCCGGACGCCGTCCCGGCCGGCGCCTCGCCCGCCCCCGCGGCCGACGCGTCCACCGGGGCTTCCACCGGCGCCCCCGCCGCGAGCGCGCCGACCCCCGGCAGCGCCGCCGGCGCCCCGGTCGGCGGAGCGGTGCTGAACGGCTCCGTCCCGCACGAGGAGCCCGACGCCGCCGACGACCGGTCGGCCGGCCCCGAGCACGCCGGCCCCGAGCACGCCGGCCCCGAGCACGCCGACGACGACCGCCCCAAGCCGCACGACCCGCGCAAGCCGCACTGAGCGCGCCCCGGCCCGCGCGTGCGCAGACGGAACGGCCCCCGACCCGGAGTACCGGGTCGGGGGCCGTTCGGTGATCGTGGAGCCTAGGGGAGTCGAACCCCTGACATCTGCCATGCAAAGACAGCGCTCTACCAACTGAGCTAAGGCCCCGAGCAACGGGGATAGCCTACCCGCTCCCGGGCAGCCGCCCACGCGGGATTCGGACCGGCCGCGGCCCGTGCTCCGCGGGCCGGTCCGAGAAGACTTCGCCAGTCGGCGCTCAGCGGCCGGCCGGGACCGGGTCGGTCGCCTCGGTCCACAGGTCCTGCTCGGCGCGGTCCGCCTGGACCTGACGGTAGACAAAGAAGCCGCCGAGGGCGACCAGGGCGACCAGGAGGAGCTTCTTCACCGTGGGACCTCGTCCTTCTTGCTTGCTTGAATGTGTGAGAACGAACCAGCGGTCAGGGTGCAGACCGCCCTGGGGCCGATGATACACACCGGTAACCCGTTCAAGAGCGGCCCCCGCCACCGCCAACCGACCGATCCGCGACCGGCTTTGACGCCCCACCATCAGTGCGATCGTCCGACCGCCGGTCCACCCCGCGGAGCACCGCCAGACCGCCGTCCAGGTCCACCGTCGAACGCGGCGGGGCGCCCTCGCCGTCCTCGTCCCGGAGCATCAGCGTGGTCCTCCGCTGCTCCAGCTCGGCCTGCTTCCCGGCCGCGAACTGGGCGTGCAGCTGCTCGAACCCGGTCGCCGCGACCTGTCCCTCCCGGCCCGTCCCGCGCCAGGGCACCCAGCGGCTCCGGCTGGCCCGCAGCGCGACCTGGTCCACGAACGCCAGCACCACCAGCGCGCAGACCAGGCCCGGCAGGCTCATCGCCCAGAAGACGCTCATGCCCCGGCAACGCGCCCGGGCGCGCCGCCGTTCCCGCCCGGCGGCGCGCCCGGACCCTCCGGCTACCGCCGGCGCCGCCGCCCCCGCAGCAGGTGGGCCACGTCCCGGCGGATCGCCCGGACGTCCTCGGCCAGGGCGTCCTGCCGGGCGTCCATCACCGCCTGCCGGGCGTCCATCGCGTCGATCCGGGTCTCCTGCCGGGAGATCCGCTCACCGATCGCGGTGATCAGCACCCCCTGCGCCTCCAGCCGCCGCTCGATCGACCCGACCGACACCACCAGGCCCCCGACCACCATCGGCAGGTCCTCCAGCGTGAACGCGTACTCCGGCTCCTCGACGTACGGCGGCACCACCGGCCCGTCCTCCTCCGGCGGGTACGCCCCGAACGGCTCCAGACCGTCGATCCGCCGCCGCCAGGCCGCCACCGCCGGGCTCCGCCGACCCGCCTCGTACTCGTCCCAGCGCAGTTCGCTCCACCGCCGCCACGGCCGGGCCCGGAACGCGTGCACCACCGGCGGCTGCACCACCGGCCGGGCCGCCTCCTCCACCGCGTCCAGCAGCCGCCCGCGCACCCGCCGGGCCACCTCGCTGTCCCGCAGCAGCATCGCGACGTTCAGCACGGCCCGCCGCGAGTAGAGGGCCACGCCGTTGCCACCGCCCTGCGGGCGACCGTAGGGGTTGTCCACAGGCGGGGCGGGGACGTAGGGGGTTCCGTCACCTCCTTCGGTGTCGTTGACCTGCCAGAGTTTCATGTTGAAGCTCTGGTTCTCGGGGTTATCCACAGGCTTGAGCACGGTGTACCCGTTGCTCTCCAGTTCCTGCCGGTGGCGCCGGAGCAGGGTCCGGATGGTCTTCTCGCCGACCTCGAAGTAGTCCGCCACCATCCGCGTGGTGACGTACAGCCCGTCGGGCAGCAGGACGAGGGCCTTGACCTCGTCGAGGACTTCGGTGCGCTCGCACAGGCCGCTTCGGAGCGTCCTGGATTCGAGCAGCGCGGCTTCCATGGACATGGGTCGCCTCACAGGGTGAATGAAGACATGACGTGGGAACCGCCCGGGTGCCCGGGGCGGGCGGGGCCGGATCATCCGCCGACCGGAGCAGAGGCCGCGCTACGTCCCACGTCACCCAGTGACCGGCTCTGTCGGCCGGCCATCCACGACTTCACATCGGTTTCGAGTCAGCTCACCCTGTGTTGCCTCTGCGCACCGGGCCCAACGAGCGGGCGGCCGGGAGGTCACGGGGCGGAACACGTCGAAGGCCCCGATCACCAGGTGATCGGGGCCTTCGCGCCGGTGGGCCTAACAGGACTTGAACCTGTGGCCTCTTCCTTATCAGGGAAGCGCTCTAACCGTCTGAGCTATAGGCCCTTGCCGCACTGAAAGATTAGCGGACCGACGGCCGATCTCCCAAATCCGCATCCCGGGCGTCCTCCGGACGGTGCTGCTCAGCGGCCTCGACGGCCCCGTCGAGCCACTGCGGGCGGGTCGGGGGCAGGCCGGAGGCGCCCGCGGGGGTGGGGCGGACGGCCAGGACCTGGTTCACGCCGATGTGGTTCTGCTCGAAGGAGACGGCGGAGGCGGCCATGTAGAGCCGCCAGACCCGGGCCCGGCCGCGGCCGACCAGGGCGACCGCCTCGGGCCAGTGCGCCTCCAGGTTGGCGACCCACTCGCGCAGGGTGCGGCCGTAGTGCTCGCGCAGCGCCTCGACGTCGCGGACCTCGAAGCCCGCCTCCTCCAGCCGGGAGACCGTGGTGCCGACCGGGGAGAGCTCGCCGTCGGGGAACACGTAGCGGTCGATGAAGGGGGAGAGCCGGTACTCCTCGCCGGGGGGCAGCGGGCGGCGGGCGATCTGGTGGTTGAGCAGGCGGCCGCCGGGGGCCAGCAGCTCGTACAGCCGGCGGGCGTAGACCAGGTACTGGGCGGAGCCGACGTGCTCGGCCATGCCGACGCTGGAGACGGCGTCGAAGGGGCCGTCGGGCACCTCCCGGTAGTCCTGGAGCCGGATGTCGATCCGGTCGGCCAGGCCGGCCTCCGCGACCCGCCGGCGGGCCAGCTCGACCTGCTCGGTGGAGATGGAGACGCCGACCGCCGTCACGCCGTAGTGGCGGGCCGCGTGCAGCACCAGGGAGCCCCAGCCGCAGCCGACGTCCAGCAGGCGCATGCCGGGGCGCAGACCGAGCTTGCGGCAGATCAGGTCCAGCTTGGCGGCCTGGGCGTCCTCCAGGCTCTTGGCGGCGGGCTCCCAGTAGGCGCAGGAGTAGACCATGGTGGAGCCCAGCACGAGCCGGTAGAAGTCGTTGCCGACGTCGTAGTGGTGGCTGATCGCGGCGCGGTCCCGGCGGCGGCTGTGGGCCCGGCCGCGGCGGTGCCGGACCTCCTCGGCCGGGGGAGCGGGGTTCGGGCCGACCGCGCCCAGCCGCAGGCCGGCGGCCAGCAGGCGGCGGCCGGGGGCGCCGAGGTACTCGCGGGGGCCGATCCGCGGACGGGGGGCGCTGGGGTCCTCGGCGAAGGCGGCGACGGCGGCCAGCACCTCGTACAGGTCGCTGTCGGGGCCGACTTCGAGGTCCCCGGCGACGTAGGCGCGGGCCAGGCCGAGCTCGCCGGGGGCCCAGAGCAGGCGGCGCAGGGCGCGGCGGTTGCGCAGCACGACGGTCGGGGCGCCGGGCGGACCGGCCTGGGAGCCGTCCCAGGCGCGCACCCGCAGGGGGATCGGGCGGCCGAGCAACTCCTCCACCGCGCCGACCAGTTGCTGTGCGTGCTGCGCCATGACGGACCCTCCGACCAGTCGTGCCCGCCGGATCGCCCGGTGGCCGCCGCAGGCGGCCGGGCGGCCCGCCGGACCGTTCCCGTTCTTCCATCTGTGCTCTGCGGGCCGGAACGCCAATCCCGGTGCACCGGGCGGTCACCCGATTGCCCCCGGGTACGGCGAAGGGCCCCGGAGGCTTCAACAGCCTCCGGGGCCCCGGGAATTCCGCCGGACCGGCCGCGGGTCAGTCCTCTTCGGCGAGGGTCAGTTCGATGCCGCCGGTGAAGCCCGCGGCCGAGTTGTAGATGAACGCGGCGAGGGTGGCCAGGGCGGTCATCAAGACGATGTCGACCAGGGCGATCAGCACGGTGAAGAGCATCACCTTGCCGAACCCGATGTAGTCCATCAGGTCGAAGGCGCCGGAGCTGTCCGAGCCGCTGCCGGTGACGTCCTTCAGGGTGTCGCTCAGCGAGGAGAAGACACCGAGGCCGTCGAGGGTCATCCAGAGGACGGCGGCCGCCACGATGATGATCACGCCGAGGGCCAGCGACAGCAGGAAGCTGACCTTCATCACCGACCACGGGTCGGCCTTGGTGACCCGCAGCCGGGCCCTGCGGGTGCGGCCGGCGCCGCCGGTGGACGGCCCGGGGCCGCCGCCGGGACGGCGGGACTGGCCGCCGCCGCCCTGGCCGGGGCCGCCGGGAGCCCCGGGAGCGCCCGGCACCCGGGTGCCGCGCGGCGGGGTGGGCTGGCCCTTGGCGTAGGTGGTCGGCTGGGAGAAACCACCCGCGGGCGGAGTGCTGGGCGGCGGGGGCGGGGTCGGGCCGCCGTAAGCCTGCTGCCCGCCTGCCAGGCCGCCCGTGGCACCTCCAGCACCCGTGGCTCCGCTCACCGTGGTCCTCCCGAACCGTTCGCCAGGGCGATCGTGCCGCCCTGGTCCGTTTTGTGCTCCTGCTCCGCGGGCCCGGGTGGCCCGCGGTCAGCCCGCGGTGCCCGCTCCGCCGGCGGCGGGGCGGGCACCGCGGTGTGCGTCCGTGCGTCAGCCCTGGTCGGGCGCGCCGGCCGCGTCCTGCTCGGTGGCGGCCGCGGACTCCGTCTCCTCGACGGCGTCGTCCGCGCCCTCCTCCTCGTCGGCCTCCGCGTTGCGGGCCATGCCCACCACCGCGTCGCGCTTACCGAGGTTGATCAGTTGGACGCCCATGGTGTCACGTCCGGTTTCACGCACTTCGGAAACCCTGGTCCGGATCACGCCGCCGGACAGCGTGATGGCCATGATCTCGTCGCTCTCCTCGACCACCAGGGCACCGACCAGCGAGCCCCGGCCTTCGACGATCTTCGCCGCCTTGATACCGAAACCACCGCGTCCCTGGACACGGTACTCGTCAACCGAGGTCCGCTTGGCGTACCCGCCGTCGGTGGCGGTGAAGACGTAGGTGCCGGGCCGCACCACGTTCATCGAGAGCAGTTCGTCGTCCTCGCGGAAGGACATGCCCTTCACTCCGGAGGTGGCCCGGCTCATCGGGCGCAGCGCCTCGTCGGTGGCCTTGAAGCGGATCGACTGGGCCTTCTTGGAGATCAGCAGCAGGTCGTCGTCGGCGGAGACCAGCTCGGCGCCGATCAGCTCGTCGTCCTTGCCCTCCTCGTCCTGCCGGAGGTTGATCGCGATCAGGCCGCCGGAGCGGGGCGAGTCGTAGTCCTTGAGCGGGGACTTCTTGACCAGGCCGCCGCGGGTGGCGAGGACCAGGTACGGCTTGTCCTCGTAGGTGCGCACGGCCATCACCTGGGTGATGTGCTCCTCCGGCTGGAAGGCCAGCAGGTTGGCCACGTGCTGGCCGCGGGCGTCGCGGCCGGCGTCGGGCAGCTCGTAGCCCTTGGCGCGGTAGACCCGGCCCTTGTTGGTGAAGAACAGGATCCAGTTGTGCGTGGTGGTCACGAAGAAGTGGTCGACGATGTCGTCCTGCTTCAGCTGCGCGCCGCGCACGCCCTTGCCGCCGCGCTTCTGCGAGCGGTAGAGGTCGGAGCGGGTGCGCTTGACGTAGCCGCCGCGGGTGATGGTGACCACGATGTCCTCCTCGGCGATGAGGTCCTCGATCGAGAGGTCGCCGTCGGAGGGGATCAGGGTGGAGCGCCGCTCGTCGCCGTACTTCTCGACGATCGCGGTGAGCTCCTCGGAGACGATCTCGCGCTGCCGGGAGGGCGAGGCGAGGATCGCGTTGTACTCGTTGATCTTGGCCTGGAGCTCGTCGTGCTCGCTGAGGATGCGGGCGCTCTCCAGGGCGGCCAGCCGGCGCAGCTGCATCTCAAGGATGGCGTTGGCCTGCAGCTCGTCGATGGCGAGCAGCTGCATCAGGCCGGTGCGGGCGGCCTCGGCGCTCTCCGAGGCGCGGATCAGGGCGATCACGGCGTCGATCTGGTCGAGCGCCTTGAGCAGGGCGCGCAGGATGTGCGCGCGCTCCTCGGCCTTGCGCAGCCGGAAGGTGGTCCGGCGGACGATGACCTCGATCTGGTGGGAGACCCAGTGCCGGATGAAGGCGTCCAGCGAGAGGGTGCGCGGCACGCCGTCGACCAGGGCCAGCATGTTGGCGCCGAAGTTGGTCTGCAGGTCGGTGTGCTTGTACAGGTTGTTGAGCACGACCTTGGCGACCGCGTCCCGCTTGAGCACGATGACCAGGCGCTGGCCGGTGCGCGAGGAGGACTCGTCGCGGACGTCGGCGATGCCGGCGATCCGGCCGTCCTTGACCAGGTCGGCGATCTTGAGGGCGAGGTTGTCCGGGTTGACCTGGTACGGCAGCTCGGTGATCACCAGGCACTGGCGGCCCTGGATCTCCTCGACCTCGACCACGGCGCGCATGGTGATCGAGCCGCGGCCGGTGCGGTAGGCGTCCTCGATGCCGCGGCGGCCGACGATCAGCGCGCCGGTCGGGAAGTCGGGGGCCTTGATCCGCTCGATCAGGGCTTCCAGCAGCTCCTCGTTGGACGCCTCGGGGTGCTCCAGCGCCCAGAGCGCGCCGGAGGCGACCTCGCGCAGGTTGTGCGGCGGGATGTTGGTGGCCATGCCGACCGCGATGCCGGTGGCGCCGTTGATCAGCAGGTTGGGGATCCGCGCGGGCAGGACGGTCGGCTCCTGCTGCCGGCCGTCGTAGTTGGCGGCGAAGTCGACGGTCTCCTCGTCGATGTCGCGCATCATCTCCATCGCGAGCGGCATCATCTTGCACTCGGTGTAGCGCATCGCCGCGGCCGGGTCGTTGCCCGGGGAGCCGAAGTTGCCGTTGCCGTCGACCAGCGGCATCCGCATCGACCAGGGCTGGGCGAGGCGGACCAGGGTGTCGTAGATCGAGGTGTCGCCGTGCGGGTGGTAGTTGCCCATCACGTCGCCGACCACGCGGGCGCACTTGTAGTAGCCCTTCTCGGGCCGGTAGCCGCCGTCGTACATCGCGTAGAGCACGCGCCGGTGCACCGGCTTGAGGCCGTCGCGGACCTCGGGCAGGGCGCGCGAGACGATGACGCTCATCGCGTAGTCGAGGTAGGAGCGCTGCATCTCGGTCTCAAGCTCGATGAGCTCGACCCGGTTGCCGCTCTGGATGGGGGTGGTGCTGTCCTCGGGCTGCTCGCCGCCGTCCGGACGGTTGTCGTCGACCACTGGTGGTCAGTTTCCTTTCAACGATCCTGGGCGGACGTCAGACGTCCAGGAAGCGGACGTCCTTGGCGTTGCGCTGGATGAAGGACCGGCGGGCCTCGACGTCCTCGCCCATCAGGACGGAGAACAGGTCGTCGGCGCGGGCGGCGTCCTCCAGGGTGACCTGGAGCAGCAGGCGGTGCGCGGTGTCCATGGTGGTGACGCGCAGCTCCTCGGCGTTCATCTCACCGAGGCCCTTGAAGCGCTGGATCGCGTCGTCCTTGGGGAGTCGGCGGCCGGCCTCGACGCCGGCCGCGATCAGCGCGTCGCGCTCGCGGTCGGAGTAGGCGTACTCGAACTCGTCCCGGCCCCACTTGATCTTGTAGAGCGGGGGCATCGCCAGGTAGACGTACCCGGCCTCGACCAGCGGGCGCATGAAGCGGAACAGCAGGGTCAGCAGCAGGGTGCGGATGTGCTGTCCGTCGACGTCGGCGTCGGCCATCAGCACGATCTTGTGGTACCGCAGCTTGTCCGCGTCGTAGTCCTCCTGGATGCCGCAGCCGAAGGCCGAGATCAGCGCCTGGACCTCGGTGTTCTGCAGCACCTTGTCGATCCGGGCCTTCTCGACGTTCAGGATCTTGCCGCGGATCGGGAGGATCGCCTGGGTGCGCGGGTCGCGGCCCTGCTTGGCGGAGCCGCCGGCCGAGTCGCCCTCGACGATGAAGATCTCGCACTCGGCCGGGTCCTTGGACTGGCAGTCCGAGAGCTTGCCGGGCAGCGAGGCGGACTCCAGCAGGCCCTTGCGCCGGGTCAGGTCGCGGGCCTTGCGGGCGGCGACCCGGGCGCTGGCGGCCTGGACGGACTTGCGGATGATGTCCGCGGCCTCGTTCGGGTTGCGGTCCAGCCAGTCGGCCAGGTGCTCGTTGACCACCTTCTGCACGAAGGTCTTGGCCTCGGTGTTGCCGAGCTTGTCCTTGGTCTGGCCCTCGAACTGCGGCTCGCCGAGCTTGACCGAGATGATCGCGGTCAGGCCCTCGCGGATGTCCTCGCCGGAGAGGTTGTCGTCCTTCTCGCGGAGCAGCTTCTTGTCGCGCGCGTACCGGTTCACCAGACCCGTCAGCGCGGCGCGGAAGCCCTCCTCGTGGGTGCCGCCGCTGTGGGTGTGGATGGTGTTGGCGAACGAGTACACGCCCTCGGTGTAGGACGAGTTCCACTGCATGGCGATCTCGGCGGAGATCCGCTTGTCCTTGTCCTCGGCCTCGAAGTCGATCACCGAGGGGTGGATCACCTCGCCCTTGCGGGAGTTGAGGTGGGCCACGAAGTCCGCGATGCCGCCGTCGTACCGGTAGGTGACGGAGAGCGGCTTGCCCTCCTCGTCCAGGTGCTCGGGGCGCTCGTCGGTCAGCGCGATGGTCAGGCCCTTGTTGAGGAAGGCCATCTCCTGGAAGCGCCGGGAGAGCGTCTCGAACGAGTAGACGGTGGTCTCGAAGATGTCCGGGTCGGCCCAGAAGGTGACCGTGGTACCGGTCTCCCCGGTCTCCTCGTGCCGCGCCAGCGGGGCGACCGGGGCACCGGACTTGTACTCCTGCGTCCAGCGGGCGCCGTCGGTGCTGATGTCCACCGCGAGGCGGGTGGAGAGCGCGTTCACCACCGAGATGCCGACGCCGTGCAGACCGCCGGAGACCGCGTAGCCGCCGCCGCCGAACTTGCCGCCCGCGTGCAGGACGGTCAGCACCACCTCGACGGCGGGCTTGTCCTGGCCCGGCATGATGCCGACCGGGATGCCGCGGCCGTTGTCCACCACCCGCACGCCGCCGTCGGCCAGGATCGTGACGCCGATGGTGTCGGCGTGGCCCGCGAGCGCCTCGTCGACGGAGTTGTCGACGATCTCGTAGACGAGGTGGTGCAGGCCGCGCTCACCGGTCGAGCCGATGTACATGCCCGGGCGCTTGCGGACGGCGTCGAGGCCCTCCAGCACCTGGATCGCGCTGGCGTCGTAGGCCTTCTGGTCGGACGGGTCTGGGGTCTGGCTGGGGTTGCCGGAATCGGCCACGAAGCGCCCTCTCTGGCACAGCGCGGGCCGCGCCCCTCCCCGACTGCCCGGGCAGGTGTGCGACCACGGCGTTTCGACTCTGTTGCTCCACGCAACGTTGTTTGCGCTTCAGTCTACCGGTACGACCGACAGAGAGGGGCGTTTGGCAGCCCCTGAAGGCAGATGTGCCGCCCTGAATCCCCTCGGGACATGTCCCGATACTCGCCAGGGGGGCTCAGAGCGCCTGGTAGGGCCGTCAGCGATTCCGGAAGATCCCGATCCGCTCCACCGGGGTCAGCCCCAGGTGTCGCCCGGCCCCTTGCTCCCCGGCGCCCGCAGCCGCCCGTAGCCGCGGACCGGCGCGTCCGGCCCCAGCACCTTGATCACCCGGACCGTGCCGTGCCCCAGCTCGTGGTTCAGCCTGGCCACCAACTGCCGGGCCAACAAACGGAGTTGAGTCGCCCAGGCGGTGGAGTCGCACTGCACGGTGAGCACCGCCTCGTCCTCCGCGTAGGACTTCGGCTCGCAGTGCGCGGCGATGTCCGGACCGACGATCTGCGACCAGCGGCCCATCACCCCGCCGACCGCGGCCGGCGCCTCCCAGCCCCGCTCGGTGATCAGCCGGTTCAGCGCGGCCCCCAGCGGCACCGGGTCCCGGCCGTCCGCCCGGGCGCCGCTGCGCAGCCCGGTCCGCTTGGCCTCCCGCCGCTCGCGCACCTGCTCGCCGCGCTGCCGGGCCTGCTCCTTGGCCGCCCGCAGCGCGACCCTGGCCAGGTCCACGCCCGAAAGCTCCGGCTCCTGCGCCATCACGCTCCATCCCCAGGCTGTGGACAACTGCTCGGACGAGCCGCCCAGGGTACGTGGTTCCGGGGGCCCGCGGGACTCACGGGGTCAGCCGGTCCACCGTGCCTCCCGAGACGCCGTACCGGGCGCCGTGCAGCGCCTTCGGCACGTCCTCGGCGACGGCCGCGGTGACCAGCACCTGCTCGCCGCCGGCCACCAGCTCGGCCAGCCGGTCCCGGCGGCGGGCGTCCAGCTCGGCGAACACGTCGTCCAGCACCAGCACCGGCTCCCCGCCCTCGGCGCGCAGCAGCTCGTACGAGGCCAGCCGCAGCGCCAGCGCGTAGGACCAGGACTCGCCGTGGCTGGCGTAGCCCTTGGCGGGCAGCGGGCCCAGCCGCAGCAGCAGCTCGTCGCGGTGCGGGCCGACCAGGGTCAGGCCGCGGTCGACCTCCTGCCGGCGGTTGGCCAGCAGGGCCTCCAGCAGCTGCTGCTCGGCCTGCTCGCGGCTGGTGGGCAGCTCGCCCTCGAAGGAGGAGCGGTACTCCAGCACGGTGTCGCCCGCGCCCGGGGCGAGCTGCCGGTACGCCTCGGCGACCAGCGGCTGCAGGGCGGCCACCAGCTGGATCCGGAAGGCGGTCAGCTCGGCACCGGACCGGGCCAGGTGGCCGTCCCAGACCTCCAGGGTGGTCAGGTCGGCGGACTTGCCGCCGCCCGCCCGGCGGGCCGTCGCCGCCGTCCGCAGCAGGGCGTTGCGCTGCTTGAGCACCCGCTCGTAGTCGGAGCGCACCCCGGCCAGCCGGGGGGCCCGGGCGGTCAGCAGCTCGTCCAGGAAGCGCCGCCGCTCGGCCGGGTCGCCCTTGACCAGGGCGAGGTCCTCGGGGGCGAACAGCACGGTGCGCAGCACGCCCAGCACGTCGCGCGGGCGGACGTTGTCGGAGCGGTTCAGCCGGGCCCGGTTGGCCTTGCCCGCGGTGAGCTCCAGCTCGACCAGGGTGGAGCGGCCGCCCTGGGCGACCACGCTGGCCCGGATCACCGCCCGCTCGGCGCCGAGCCGGATCAGCGGGGCGTCGGTGGCCACCCGGTGGCTGCCCAGGGTGGCGACGTAGCCGATCGCCTCGACCAGGTTGGTCTTGCCCTGGCCGTTGGGACCGACGAACGCGGTGACGCCCGGGTCGAGCGGGACCTCGACCCGGGCGTAGGAACGGAAGTCGGCGAGCGACAGGTGCGCGACGTGCATGACGGTGGACTGCGCTCGCCTTCTGTCCGGGACGGCTACTTGGACTCGACCGCGTGGCCGCCGAACTGGTTGCGCAGCGCGGCGATCATCTTCATCTGCGGGGAGTCGTCCTGGCGGGAGGCGAAGCGGGCGAACAGCGAGGCGGTGATCGCGGGCAGCGGCACCGCGTGGTCGATGGCGGCCTCGACCGTCCAGCGGCCCTCGCCGGAGTCGGCGGCCCAGCCCTTGAGCTTGGCCAGGTGCTCGTCGTCGTCCAGCGCCCGGACCGCGAGGTCGAGCAGCCAGGAGCGGATGACGGTGCCCTCCTGCCAGCTGCGGAACACCTCGCGCACGTCGGTGACCTCGGGGGCCGCCTCCAGCAGCTCCCAGCCCTCGGCGAACGCCTGCATCATGGCGTACTCGATGCCGTTGTGGACCATCTTGGCGAAGTGGCCGGCGCCGACCTTGCCCGCGTGCACCGAGCCGAAGTCGCCCTCGGGCTTGAGCGCGTCGAAGACCGGCTGCACCTTCGCGACGTGCTCGGCGTCGCCGCCGTACATCAGCGCGTAGCCGTTCTCCAGGCCCCAGACGCCGCCGGAGACGCCGCAGTCGACGAAGCCGATGCCCTTGGTGGCCAGCAGCTCGGCGTGCTTGACGTCGTCGGTCCAGCGGGAGTTGCCGCCGTCGACCACCACGTCGCCGGGGGCGAGCAGCTCGGCCAGGTGCTCGACGGTCTCCTGGGTCGGGCCGCCGGCCGGGACCATCACCCACACCACGCGGGGGGCCTCCAGCTTGGCGACCAGCTGCTCGATGCTGTCGACGTCGGCGAGGTCCGGGTTGCGGTCGTAGCCGATGACGGTGTGGCCGGCGCGGCGGATGCGCTCGCGCATGTTGCCGCCCATCTTGCCGAGACCGATGAGGCCGAGCTCCATGACAAGTCCTTCACTGTGGTGTCGTGCCTGATGACGGCGCCGTTGCCGCACCCACTGAGCCTACGCCGACGCCGAGGGAGCGCCGGGCAGCCACAGGGGCGCGGGGGCCGACCGCCCCTCGCGCCCCTGGTGGTGCCGACCGGTCAGCCGGAGAGGCGGACCGGCATGATCAGGTACTGGTACGCCTCGTCCGGCTCCGCGTCGACCGCGGGCTTGCCGGTGAGCAGGGCCGGCTTGGTCGGGGTGGTGAAGCTCAGCTGCGCGTAGCCGGCGTCGATCGCCTTGAGCCCCTCCTCCAGGTAGCCGGGGTTGAAGGCGATCGAGATGTCGTCGCCTTCGAGGTCGGCGTCGATCCGCTCGGTGGCCTGCGCGTCGTCGCCGGAGCCGGCCTCCAGGGTGAGCACGCCCTGCTCGAAGTTCAGCCGGACCGGGGTGTTGCGCTCGGCCACCAGCGAGACGCGCTTGAGCGCCTCCAGGAAGGGCTGGGTCTGCACCGCGGCGACCGCCGAGAACTCGGTCGGGAAGATCGACCGGAACTTGGGGAACTCGCCCTCCAGCAGGCGGGTGGTGGTCCGCCGGCCGGCGCCCTCGAAGCCGATCAGGCCCTCGCCCGCGCCGCCGGTGGACAGCGCGATGGTGACCTGGTCGCCGCTGCCCAGCGACTTGGCGATGTCCTGCAGGGTCTTGGCGGGGACCAGCGCGACCGCGTTGATGTCGTCCTGCTCGGGCTTCCAGAGCAGCTCGCGGACGGCGAAGCGGTACCGGTCGGTGGCGGCCAGGGTGATCCCGCTGCCGTTGATCTCGACCCGGACGCCGGTGAGCACCGGCAGGGTGTCGTCGCGGCCGGCGGCGACCGCGGCCTGGCTGACCGCGGAGGCGAACACGTCGCCCGGGACGGTGCCGGTGGCGGTGGGCATCTGCGGCAGCGCCGGGTACTCGTCGACCGGCAGGGTCGGCAGCGTGAAGCGGGAGGTGCCGCAGACCACGCTGACCCGGGCGCCGTCGGTGGAGATCTCCACCGGGCGGTTCGGCAGGTTGCGCGAGATGTCGTTGAGCAGGCGGCCGGAGACCAGGACGGTGCCGGCCTCCTCCACGTCCGCCTCCAGCTCGACCCGGGCCGACACCTCGTAGTCGAACCCGGAGAGCGCCAGCGTGCCCTCCTGCGCGGTCAGCAGCAGGCCGGCCAGCACCGGCACCGGCGGCCGCGCGGGGAGGCTGCGGGCAGCCCAGGCCACCGCCTCCGCGAGGACATCACGCTCCACCCGGAACTTCACCGGTAACCGCCTCCTGGCTGCTGTCGCCGCACGGCCGGCCGGTACCGCCCGCCGTGCTGTTGATCGTCTGACCCTCTTGGGCCCCCGGGAGGCGCCGGACGGATCGTCTCCGCCCCGTCCTGCTTCCGGTTGCCGAAGGACAGTCTGACGTACTCGGCTGACAGCCGGGGCAGATGGGCACAAGCGGGCCGAACAGATGTCGGAGCCCGGTTGTCCACAGATTCGGGCCACCCCCACTGTTGATCAAGTTCCGAGCTCTCTATGTGTAGCAGTAGTAGTAGGGCCTGTGGATACCGTGGATAACCCCGTTTTCGCAGCTCAGGGGCCGGATTTTGTCCACAGGACCTGTGGACGGCGGCTGTGGACAACCAGGCCCTCCTGTGGACAGCGGAGAGTAATCCACAGGGCACGCTGAGTATCCACAGGTTATCCACAGCTCTGTCCACAGAAATCCCCGGGTTTATCCACCGGTGCGGATCAACATCACGTGACGCCTTTCACACCCAGGGCTGACAAGGGATTCGATGTTGCCGAACTGTGGACACGGCTGTGGAAAACCTGGGGATAACTCACCCATTCCTGTGGACGGCCTGTGGAAAACTCTGTGGACCGGCTGACGGGCCCTCAGTTCTCCACAGCCTGTGGATAACTGTTGTGCACAAGTCCACAGGTGGTTGACCTGCGCCGAAGAGCGTAGCCGCGATCGGGCTGTGGAGGAACCTCTGGATAACTCCGCCCAGCGCACCCTGTGGACGGGGAGAACCCACCCGTTCCTGTGGAAAACCGGGATGCGCATCCGAACCGTTCGATTCGCTGCGCAAACGTTCGGTGCGGCGGAGGGCCCGCCGAGCGGGCCGTCGGGCGGATTCCTGCCCCGCCGGGGGTGCTTCCACACCCGCGGCGCCCGCCCGGCCGGCCCCGACCGGTGCGATCCGGCCACCGTCGGACGCCGCCCGGGACCGCCCGGCGTTCGAGCGACCGCCCTCGGGCCGCCCCCTACTACGGGGCGCCCGCCGCGGTCCCCGGAAGGGCCGTCCGTGCACTCGGACGAGTGTTTCCGCCGCTGGGCCCGCCACTCGTCCGGGTTGCGCTCCGGGCCCGCTCCTGGCATGCGGAAGGGGAGCCGGGCCACCTCGGCCCGACTCCCCTACGATGCGTCAACTGCCTTGCTGCCAAAGGTTTTCGGCTCTTCGGCGCAGTGTCCTCGAAGCCGCTCCCGGCGGGGGCCGACTTTTGTTAGCTAGCTCTTGATGCGGTTGGTCAACTCGGTGACCTGGTTGTAGATGGACCGGCGCTCGGCCATCAGCGAGCGGATCTTGCGGTCCGCGTGCATCACCGTGGTGTGGTCCCGGCCGCCGAACTGGGCGCCGATCTTCGGCAGCGACAGGTCGGTCAGCTCCCGGCAGAGGTACATGGCGATCTGACGGGCCGTCACCAGCACCCGGCTGCGCGAGGACCCGCACAGGTCCTCCACGCCCAGCCCGAAGTACGCCGCGGTCTGCTGCATGATCACCTGCGCGGTGATCTCCGGACCGGCGTCCTCGTCGCCGCCCGGGATCAGGTCCTTCAGGACGATCCCGGCCAGCTCCAGGTCCACCGGGGCCCGGTTCAGGTTGGCGAACGCGGTGACCCGGATCAGCGCGCCCTCCAGCTCCCGGATGTTGCGGGTGATCCGGGAGGCGATGAACTCCAGCACGTCGGCCGGGGCGTTCAGCTGCTCCTGGATCGCCTTCTTGCGCAGGATCGCGATCCGGGTCTCCAGCTCCGGCGGGGTGACGTCGGTGATCAGCCCCCACTCGAAGCGGTTGCGGAGCCGGTCCTCCAGGGTGATCAGCTGCTTGGGCGGCCGGTCCGACGAGAGGACGATCTGCTTGTTGGCGTTGTGCAGGGTGTTGAAGGTGTGGAAGAACTCCTCCTGCGTCGACTCCTTGCTGGCCAGGAACTGGATGTCGTCGACCAGCAGGATGTCGATGTCCCGGTAGCGCTTGCGGAACGCGTCCGCCTTGCCGTCCCGGATCGAGTTGATGAACTCGTTGGTGAACTCCTCCGAGCTCACGTAGCGCACCCGGGTGCCCGGGAAGAGGCTGCGCGAGTAGTGCCCGATGGCGTGCAGCAGGTGGGTCTTGCCGAGACCGGACTCGCCGTAGACGAAGAGCGGGTTGTACGCCTTGGCCGGCGCCTCGGCGACCGCCACCGCCGCGGCGTGCGCGAAGCGGTTGGAGGCGCCGATCACGAAGGTGTCGAACAGGTACTTGGGGTTCAGCCGGGCGTTCGGCTCGTCCTTGCGCGGGCCGCCCGCCGGGGGAGCGCCGGGCGGGGCCGGGACGCCGGGGGCGCGCTCGACCGGGGCGTGCGCCGGGGTGCTGGGCCGGGCGCCGCGGCGGGAGCCGCCCTGGCGCGGCCGGTCCTCGTCCGGGGAGCCGAGCGCCCCGCCGAACAGGTCGCCCTGCGCCGAGTCCGGGCCGGGCCGGTGGGTGCGCCGCGGGGCGGGCTCCGGGCGCCGCTCGGGCACCTGGGAGGGCTCGCCCCAGCCGCCGGCCTCCGCACCGGGCTGGTGGTCGCGGTACGGGGCCTGGGCGGGCGCCCGGTAGGGCTCGGCCGCCGGGTAGCCCGACGGGTACGGCTGCCGCTGGTAGTCGTCGGCGGCCCGGCCCGGCCAGGCGCCGGGCGGCGGCCCCTGCTGCTGGTAGCCGCCCGGCCCGGCCGGGTACGGCTGCTCGGCCCGCGGGGGGTACGACTGCTCGGCCCGCGCCGGGTAGGACTGCTCGGGACGCGGGTGCGGCCACTCCGGGACCGGCTCGGGGTCGAGCTCCGGGTCCTGGTCCGGCTCGCCGGCCGGGGCGGCGTTGGCGTCCACCATCACCGCGATCCGCACCTGGCGGCCGAACTCCTGCGAGATGGCCTCGGTCAGCTGCGGCAGCAGCCGGCCCTCCAGCACCTGCTTGGCGAACTCGTTGGGCGCCGCGAGCAGGGCGGTGTCGTGCATCATCCACATCGGCTGGGTGCGGCGCACCCAGTTCTTGTCCTTCTCCACGACATCGCTGTCGCTGACCAGTCGCTCGACGACCCTCGACCACATCAGGACGAGATCGCTGTTGACATCAGCCACTGGTACACGCTTTCTCGTTCCCCGAGCAGGGGGAGCCAGGCAAGGTCTGGGGAGGGGGTTCGGGTGGCGCGGCGGCGGTGCGGCCGCGGACACAGCACAAAAGAGACAAGTCCTGCAACGGTAGTCAGCGCGCAGAGCTGATTCAAGTTTCTGTCCACAGGCTGTGGGCAACGGCGCGGCGGCCACCCGGTTTGACCCTCGGACCCGCTCCCGCGTACCGTAACCAGGTCGAGTTGTCGATGGCCGCTGCCGCATGTCCGCGGGTCCGCCCGCTTCCATGACGCGCGCAGCACGGGCGCCGTGGTGTTCCTCAACCCAGCAGATCTGGGCCCGGGACCGGATTTCCCAAGCGCAAGGGGAGATCGCGCGGACGCACGGTGACGGCCAAGCGACTCCCCGTCATCCTACGATTCACCCCAGGAGCCCCCGAGTGAGCAAGCGCACCTTCCAGCCGAACAACCGTCGTCGCGCCAAGACCCACGGCTTCCGGCTGCGCATGCGTACCCGTGCCGGCCGCGCCATCCTGGCGAACCGCCGTGCCAAGGGCCGCACCGCCCTGTCCGCCTGATCCGCGCAGAGGGTCTGCAGTGCTGCCCACCGAGAATCGGCTGCGGCGGCGCCAGGACTTCGCGACCGCGGTGAAACGCGGTCGCCGCGCAGGTCGGCCCCTACTGGTGGTCCACCTCCACAGAGAGGCGGAGCCCGACGGAGGAGCCGGCCGGAACAGCGACTCACACCCGCACGTCGCCGAGGGGCTTCCTTCGGCGCGTGCGGGTTTCGTCGTGAGCAAGGCCGTGGGGCCGGCAGTGGTCCGCAACGCGGTGAAGCGTCGGCTGCGTCACCTGGTCCGCGAGCGTCTGTCCCGGTTGCCCGCAGGTAGCCTGATAGTGGTACGGGCGCTGCCAGCCGCGGCGACGGCCCCGTACCCGGAGCTCGAACACGACCTGGACGCGGCGTTGCGGCGCCTGCTCAGGTCGGAACCGACCGGCAGTGCCCCGACGGGAACAGGGCGATGAAGTACCTGCTGATGGGCCTGATCAGGCTCTACCAGTGGACGATCAGTCCGCTGCTCGGTCCGGTGTGCCGTTATTACCCCTCGTGCTCGCGCTACGGGTACGAGGCGGTTCGCGTCCACGGCGCGATCAAGGGCGGCTGGCTGACCGGCTGGCGCATCCTGCGCTGCAACCCTTGGTCTCCCGGTGGGGTTGACCACGTTCCGCCGCGAAAGCACCCGGTGTGGCACCGCCGGCTGCGCAATCTGCTGAACCCCACGAGCGGGACCGCCGAGCCGGAGCCGGTGGCGAAGCCCGATGCCCAAGGAGTCTGACCGGTGACCTTCGGTTTTCTGAGTCCCCTCTACACAGCGGTGTCCTGGATCATCGTCCAGTTCCACTCGCTGTTCAGCCACGTCTTCGACCCCGACGGCGGCCTGGCGTGGGGTCTGTCCATCGTGATGATGGTGGTCGTCATCCGGATCTGCCTGATCCCGCTCTTCGTGAAGCAGATCAAGGCGACCCGGGCCATGCAGGCGATCCAGCCGAAGATGAAGGCCATCCAGGAGCGCTACAAGAACGACAAGCAGCGCCAGTCCGAAGAGATGATGAAGCTGTACAAGGAGGCGGGCACCAACCCGTTCTCCTCGTGCCTTCCGATCCTCGTGCAGGCGCCGTTCTTCACCGCCCTCTACGGCGTGCTCGCCTCGATCGCCAACGACAAGACGATCGGCGTCATCGACAAGCCGCTGCTGGAGAGCGCCAAGCAGGCGCACATCTTCGGCGCCCCGCTGTCGGCGAAGTTCGTGGGTGCGGACAGCGTCCACATCCAGATCGTCTGCGCGGTCATGATCGTGCTGATGTCGCTGTCGCAGTTCATCACCCAGCGCCAGCTGATGACCAAGAACGTCGACCTGTCGGTCAAGACGCCGTTCATGCAGCAGCAGAAGATGCTGATGTACGTCTTCCCGGTCATGTTCGCCGTGATGGGCATCAACTTCCCGGTCGGTGTGCTGGTCTACTGGCTCACCACCAACGTCTGGTCGATGGCCCAGCAGCTGGTCGTCATCCGCAACAACCCGACGCCGGGCAGCCGGGCGTGGGACGAGCGCCAGGCCCGCCTGAAGAAGCAGGGCCGGATCAACCCGGACGGATCGATCCAGAAGGCCGGCCTGACCGCCATGTTCAAGGGCTCCAAGGGCGGCGCGGCGGCCGAGGCCCAGGCGGCGGTCGAGGAGAGCGTGCAGGTGCGCCGGCAGCAGCCGCGCAAGCAGAGCAAGGCGCAGCGCCAGGCGTCCGCCGGGCACCAGCCGCACGCCGCGGAGCAGGCGGGCGAGCCGCAGGACGCGGTCGTGGAGGAGGCGGAGGCCAAGCCGGCCGAGGCCGCCCAGGCCGGGGCCGGCAAGTCCGGCACGAAGGCGGGCGGGTCGAAGCCGGGCGCCCAGCCGGGCCAGCGCCAGCAGCCGCGGCGCGGCGGCCAGTCCGGCCAGCGGCCGAAGAAGAAGTAGTCCCCCACCCTCGTTCTCGGCCCCACCCGAGGGCCTCGTTTCCGAAGGAGTCCACCTGTGACGGATGGCACCACCTCCGCCGTCGACACCGCGCCGGCCGGTGAGAGCGTCCTCTCGCGTCTGGAGCACGAGGGTGACATCGCCGCCGACTACCTGGAGGGTCTGCTGGACATCGCGGACCTGGACGGCGACATCGACATGGACGTCGAGGGGGACCGGGCGCTGGTCTCCATCGTCGGCGAGGGCGACGACCGGACGCTGCAGCGGCTGGTGGGCCAGGACGGCGAGGTGCTGGAGGCGCTCCAGGAGCTGACCCGGCTGGCCGTGCACCGGGAGACCGGTGAGCGCAGCCGCCTGATGCTGGACGTCGCGGGCTTCCGGGCGCGCAAGCGGGCCGAGCTGGCGGAGCTGGGCGCCGAGGCGTCCGAGCGGGTCAAGAGCACCGGCGAGCAGGTCAAGCTTCGGCCGATGACCCCGTTCGAGCGCAAGGTGGTGCACGACGCGGTGGCCGCCGCGGGCCTGCGCAGCGAGTCGGAGGGCGAGGAGCCCCAGCGGTGCGTGGTCGTGCTGCCGGCCTGACGCCGGTGGTGCTGCCGTTCCGGCGTCCGACCCCGCCCGCCTCGCGCGGGCGGGGTCGTCCGCTCTTCGGCGGAGTGGTGTTTCACGTGGAACAGTGCTGGTAGGGCGGGTGGATTCGACGGTGAGCGGAGAGGCAGAGATGGACAGGGACGGCACGGAGCCCGAGGCGCCGCTGGAGGGGCCGGGACAGGCGCCGGAGGCGGCGGGACGGATCTTCGGTGATCAGCTGCCGCAGGCCGTGCGCTACACCGAACTGCTGGCGACGGCCGGGGTGCAGCGCGGGCTGATCGGTCCGCGCGAGGTGCCCCGGCTGTGGGACCGGCACGTGCTCAACTGCGCGGTGCTGGCCGAGTTGCTGCCCGCCGGGGTCTCGCTGTGCGACGTCGGCTCGGGCGCCGGACTGCCGGGCATCCCGGTGGCGCTGGCCCGGCCGGACGTGTCGGTGACCCTGCTGGAACCGCTGCTGCGGCGCACCACCTTCCTGGAGGAGGTGGTGCGCGAACTCGGCCTGGAGAACGTCACGGTGCTGCGCGGCCGGGCCGAGGAGACGGTCGGCAAGCTGGCGGTGGACGTGGTGACCGCCCGCGCGGTCGCGCCGCTGGACCGGCTGGCCGGCTGGGGCATGCCGCTGCTGCGCCCGTACGGGCAGATGCTGGCGCTGAAGGGCGACACCGCGGAGCAGGAGCTGGCCGACTCGCGGGCGGCGCTGACCCGGCTCGGTGCGGTGAAGTGGTCGGTGATCGGGGTCGGCGAGGGCGTGCTGGTGACCCCGACCCGGGTGGTCAGGGTCGAGGCGGGGGAGAGCCCCGGCGGCGTCAGGGCGGCCACCCGGCGGGCCCGGGCGGCACGGGCCGGGCGCGGTGCCAAGGGCGGCGAGGGCGCCGGTCGGCGCAGCGGCGGCCGCGGGCGGCGCTGAGCCGGTTCGGTCTGGTGTTCGGGGCGGGTGGCCGGTGGGCCGCCCGCCCCGTTTCCGTTCCGCCGGGACCGGAGTGTCGGGTCGGCTGATCCCGACATTCCGGGCATCGTGTTCCACGTGAAACGTCGCTTCCTGCTCTCCGGCGTACTTGATCAAGGACTCAACCGGACCCCCGACCGTCACCCGGAGGTGACTGTTGCGGCCCCGGTTTCACGTGAAACACTGACCCCCATGCAGGAGTCGGAGATCGTCGATCAGGTGGATGACACCCCCGTGGCCGGGCCCGCGCACGCCGCCCTCCTGGCCGCCGGGCACGCCGGGGAAGCGCTGCCCCGGCCCGCCGCGACCCGGGTCATGGTGGTCGCCAACCAGAAGGGCGGGGTAGGCAAGACCACCACCACCGTCAACCTGGCCGCCGGTCTGGCCATGCACGGGCTGCGGGTGCTGGTCATCGACCTCGACCCGCAGGGCAACGCCTCGACCGCGCTCGGCATCGACCACCACGCCGAGGTGCCGTCGATCTACGACGTGCTGGTCGAGGGCAAGCCGCTGGCCGACGTGGTGCAGCCGGTGGTCGACGTGGAGGGGCTGTTCTGCTGCCCGGCCACCATCGACCTGGCGGGCGCCGAGATCGAGCTGGTCTCGCTGGTCGCCCGGGAGAGCCGGCTGCAGCGCGCCATCGCCGCGTACGAGCAGCCGCTGGACTACGTGCTGATCGACTGCCCGCCCTCGCTGGGCCTGCTGACCGTCAACGCGATGGTGGCCGGCCAGGAGGTGCTGATCCCGATCCAGTGCGAGTACTACGCGCTGGAGGGCCTCGGCCAGCTGCTGCGCAACGTGGAGCTGGTGCGGGCGCACCTGAACCCCTCGCTGCACGTGTCGACCATCCTGCTCACCATGTACGACGCCCGGACCAGGCTGGCCGCGCAGGTCGCCGAGGAGGTGCGGACGCACTTCGAGAAGGAGGTGCTTGCCACCGCCATCCCGCGGTCGGTGCGCATCTCCGAGGCCCCCAGTTACGGGCAGACCGTGCTGAGCTACGACCCGGGTTCCACCGGTGCGCTCTCCTACCTGGAGGCGGCGCGCGAGCTGGCGCTGCGGGCCGAGGTCGCCAAGACGACGGTCGGGCGGCACCGGGCGGGCGCGGCGGTCGTTCCGCCGCAGAGCGGCGGGGAGACGTCCGCGCCGACGGCACAGCACAGTTCGATGGAGGGCAAGCGGTGAGTGGCACGCGCAGGGGTCTGGGCAGGGGTCTGGGGGCGCTGATCCCGGCGACCCAGCCGGCGGCGGCCGGGGGAGCTCCGGCCGAGTCGGCCGAGGCCGGGACCGTCACGGTGGTGCCGGTGGTGCCGGTGCCGACCGACCGCGGCACGGTGGCCGCCAAGGCCGCCGCGGAGAGCCTGCGGGAGCTGGCCGGCGATCAGCGTCGCAGCGTCCTGGAGGCCGCGCTGGCCCCGGTGAACGGCGCCCGGTTCGCCGAGCTGCCGCTGGAGTCGATCCGGCCCAACCCGCGCCAGCCGCGCGAGGTGTTCGACGAGGTGAAGCTCGCCGAACTGGTCGCCTCGATCAAGGAGGTCGGCCTGCTGCAGCCCGTGGTGGTCCGTCAGACCGGCCCCGACCGGTACGAGCTGATCATGGGTGAGCGTCGCTGGCGGGCCTCCCGGGAGGCCGGGCTGGACGTCATCCCGGCGATCGTCCGGGCCACCGACGACGACAAGCTGCTGCTGGACGCGCTGCTGGAGAACCTGCACCGGGCCGAGCTGAACGCGCTGGAGGAGGCCGCCGCGTACGACCAGCTGCTGCGCGACTTCGGCTGCACGCACGAGGAGTTGGCGGACCGGGTGGGCAAGTCCCGGCCGCACGTGTCCAACACGCTGCGGCTGATGAAGCTGCCGGTGTCGGTCCAGCTGAAGGTGGCGGCGGGGGAGGTCACCGCCGGGCACGCCAAGGCGATCCTGATGGTGCCGGACGCCGAGCGGCAGGAGAAGCTGGCGAACCGGGTGGTGGCCGAGCAGCTGACGGTGCGGGCCACCGAGGAGACCGCCAAGCTGCTGGCCGGCATCGAGCCGAAGAAGCGCGCCCCGCGCGTGGAGCCGCGGCCCACCCCGGCCTTCGACGAGCTGGCCGGGCGGCTCTCGGACCGCTTCGAGACCCGGGTCAAGGTCGAGGTCTCGCAGCGGGACGGCAAGCTCGGCAAGGGCAAGGTGGTACTGGAGTTCGGTTCGGTCGAGGACCTGAACCGGATCCTGGACAGTCTGGCCCCGGGGGAGCGGGGTCTGCCGCTGTCCTGATCCCGGGAGGACGGACAGCGAACCAACGGGTGCATGTTTCACGTGAAACGTGCACCCGTTCCGTCGGGCGGAGCAGACTGGGGGTCTGGACCGTTTCCGCCTGGAGGAGGAGGTGCGGGCGTGGGACGGAGGGTCGTTCCGCTGACGCTGGACAACCTCTCGGATCTGCCGAACACCTGCCGCTCCTGCGTCTTCTGGGAACTCGACCCGGTCAGCGGGCGGGACGCGCAGGACGCCGGCAAGGGGGAGTTGGAGAAGGAGGGGTGGATATCCGCGGTGCTGCTGGAGTGGGGCTCCTGCGGGCGGGTCGCCTACGTGGACGACCGGCCGGCCGGGTTCGTGCTCTACGCGCCGCCCGCGTACGTGCCGCGCGGGCAGTCCTTCCCGACCAGTCCGATCTCACCGGACGCGGTGCAGTTGATGGTGTCCCGGGTGCTCCCGGGGTTCCAGGGGCAGGGCCTGGGGCGGGTGCTGGTGCAGTCGGTGGCCAAGGACCTGATCCGGCGCGGCTTCCGGGCGATCGAGGCGTTCGGCGCGCAGGGGCGGGAGGTGCCGAGTTGCGTGCTGCCCGCCGACCACCTGCTGGCGGTGGGCTTCAAGACCGTCCGGCCGCACCACCGGTACCCGCGGCTGCGGTTGGAGGCGCGGGCCACGCTCTCCTGGAAAGGCGACGTGGAGGGCGCGCTGGAGCGGCTGCTCGGCGGGCGGCGCCAGGAACCGGCGCTGCGCCCGTTCTGAGGGAGTGGTCCTCCGCTCCGGGGCGCCCGTCCTCCGGAGGCCGCCGGGGCGCTGAGGGCTTCTCAGCGAAGCCTCCGGAGCACCGGGACCCGCCACCGGGCCGAGGCGTCCGCGCTCTCAGGGCTTCCTGACGAAGCCTCGGACGGCCCCGAGCAGTCCTCCCACCGCCCTCCGACCGTCCCGGGCGGCTCCGGGACCGCCCCGGAAATGCCGCGGCGGGGCGGGCGGGCGGGGCCCCCGCGGGGCCCCCGCGGGGGGGGGGGGGGGAGGGCGAGAGCGCCCGGCGCCCCCCGCCCGGCCGCCGGGGGGGGGCCCCGGGGGTGTTTTACAAAACAACCCCCG
>NZ_JBSGET010000104.1:0-29203 GCF_053603035.1 Kitasatospora sp. NPDC004272
GCCGCCGGCGAGCACGGCCACCGCGGCGGCGACCGAGACGGCGACGGTCAGGCCGCGGCGGCGCTTGGCGGCGCGGGCCTCGGCCTGCTGGGCCTGCTTGAGGCGTGCGCGGGCGGTGGTGTTCGGGCTCCCCTCCGGCTTCGGGCTCTGGTGCTTGCCGGTCTTCGGGTTCTGGTTCTTGCTGGTCATGGTGTCCGTCGTCTCCTCGGCACCCGGCGGCGGCCCGCCGCCCGTAGCGAGGCGTACGGGGGAAGGGCGCGGCCCGGGGTGCTGGTCTAAGGAAGGGGAGGGGCGCGCGGTGGGCGCCCGGGACGGAACGCGTCCGGGTGACGGTCCGTCAGCTGGCGAGGGCCAGCTGCGGGGGACCGCGGCGCGGAGCCGGGGAGAGGACGAGCACCTGCGGACGGCGCGGTGCGGGTTCGCTGCCCGGGGGCGGCAGCAGCACGGCCGGGCAGCCCGGGCGGGCGGCCAGCAGCAGGGCGCGCCACGGCGCGGGCAGCAGGCGGGCCAGGGCGTCCAGCGCCTCGGCGACGCCGCAGAGCGCGGCGTCCGCCAACCGCAGCCAGGCCGCGGCGGCCAGCGCCAGCGCCAGGTGCACGGCCAGCACCAGCAGGCGGGTCAGGCCCGCCGAGCCGTGCGTCCACTGCGCGAACAGCTCCGAGCCGCTCACCGAGTCGCCGCCGCAGACCAGCAGGTCCACGCCCCGGGCGGGGCGCGCACAGGCGTCCTGGCCGAGGTTGAACGCGGTGTTCAGCAGCAGCTCCACCGGCACCAGCACGGAGGACAGCAGCAGGAAACGGCGGCGCGCCCCGTCGAGGACCACCGCCAGCAGGAAGACCGCGACGCTCGCCGCCGCGACCAGGGTGAGCGGCAGGGCGCGCCCGGTGATCGCCACCTGGCCGAACGCGGCCAGCGGCACGGCGAGCGCGGTGAACACCGCGCCCCGCAGGGCCTTGGTCGCGTGAATGCCGGTCATGGTGTTGGAGTATGGCACGCCGAACGTCCCGGCGACGAGGGCCGGACAGCCCCCGCCGCGAACGCCCGATCTGTGAATAAGCCCTGGATAAAGGGGGTGTGGGGCGGACGGGACACGGGCGGCGGAGGGTTCGGGAGGGGGCAGGGGGAGGGACGGCGGACGACCCGGGGGTGGGGAGGGTCACCCGGCCCGGGTGGCGCTCACCACAGTTCAACGGCGTGCGCCCGGGCCCGCCCGGGCCCGCCCGGGCCCGCCCGGCGAGATCGGCGAGATCGGCGAGCATCTCGCCGGCCGGACGCGGACCGAGCCGCCAGCCGTCCCGCAGTCGCAGTCGCAGTCGCAGTCGCAGCCGCAGGGTGCCGTGGGCGAGGGCGTGCGCACGCGAGAGGCGGCGGGGGCGTGCGCACGCGGAAGGCCCGGAGCGCTCGGCCCCGGGGCTCGCACACGGCAGTCAGCGCGCCGGGACACCCTCCGGCGTCGCCGCCGGCATCGCGGCACGCGTCACGCCCGCCACCGCAGCCGCCCCGGCACCCGGCGGCACCCGGCGGCACCCGAATATCCGGGGCGGCGGGGGCGGCCGCCCTGCCACCATGACGCGGTGACCGCCCCCGCCGCCGCCACCGCCCCGGCAGAACCGCACGCCCCCCTGCTGCGCGGCATCGCCGCCAACCCCAACGCCGGCACCGCCGTCCTCGTCCGGCTGCTCGCTCCCGAGGGCGCCTCCGCCTGGCCCGCCCTGCGCCGCCGCCCGCTGCCCGCCGACTTCGCCGACACCGCGATCGGCCACCCCGTCCGCCGCGTCCGCAGCGCCGTCGCGGCCAACCCCTGGCTCTCCGACGACCACTGCCTGCGGCTGGTCCGCGACCCCGAACTCCTGGTCGCCTTCCAGACGGTCGCGGGCCCCGGTGCCCGGCTGCGCCCCACTCCGATGCCCGACGCCGCGGTCGAACTGGTGCTGCTCGGCACCTGGCCGCGCGAGTCGAAGCTCGTCACCCAGGACGAGGTCCGCTCCGAGCTGACCCCGCCCGGGAGGGTCCGCAACGCCTTCCGCCGCCGGATGGCCCGCCACCCCGAACCCGAACTGCGCCGCCAGGCATGCCTGTTCATCGACTGGATGCCCCCGGCGGACCGCACCGCGCTGCTCGACGACCCCGACCCGGACGTCCGCGCCGAAGCCCGACGGGTGGCCGTGCCGAGGCAGTTGACCCCGGAGGAGCTGGCAGCCGCCGACCTCCCGCGCACCCGCCACCACCTGTACCAGGTCCGCCTCCTGCCGCCCGACCTGCTCGCCGAGGCGCTCACCGCCCGCGAGCACCTCGACGCGCTCGCCGGCAACCGGCACCTGCCGCCGGACGCCGTCCGCACCCTCGCCGCCGACCCCGACCCGGACGTCCGCCGCGAGATCGCCCGGCACCCCGCGCTCACCCCCGAGTCGATGGCCGCCCTCGCCGCCGACCCCGACCCCCGCGTCCGCCACCGCCTGGCCGGGCACCCCGACCTCACCCCCGCCCTGATCGACGCCCTCGCCGCCGACCCCGACCCCGGGGTGGCCGCCCGCGCCGCCGCCGACCCCGCACCGCGCGAGCGCGCCCGCACCGGGGCCATCGACGGGGCCGACCTCCGGGAGCGGTCCCACCAGTTCAGGTTGATCGACTTCGGGATCACCGACGAGCTCCTCGACGCGCCCGACCCCGCCTGGTACCGCGCCTGCGCCCGCTCGCCCCTGCTCCTGCTGCGCCGCGCCGCCGCCCGCTGCCCGCACCTCGACGGACCGACGGTCCGCCTGCTCGCCGGGGACGAGGACGAGGAGGTGCGCGACCTGCTCGCCCTGCACCACCCCGGCGCCCCGGCCGCGCTGCTCCTGGACGCCCACCTGCGCCACCCGCACCACCGCGACCGGCTCCGGGCCCGCCCCGCCTTCCCGCGCACCGGCCTGCCGTCCGGGCTCGCCCGCCACGACGACCCCGAGGTGCGTGAACTCGCCGCCGCCGACCCGGAGTTCGAAGGCGACCTGGAGGCACTGCTGGCCGACCCGGAACGGCGCGTCCGGCTGGCCGCCGCGGCCAACCCGCGGCTCGGCTCGGACCGGGTCGCCGCGCTGCTCGCCGACCCCGACCTGAGCGAAGGGGCCGCCGCCAACCCGCAGTTGGGCGAGGAGCGGCTGCACGCCCTGCTGGACGGGGTGCTGGGCCGGACGGCGGATCACCGTCCGGCGGCGGCTCACTGTCCGGCGGTGGGCGGGGCGTCCGGGGCGGGCGGGGTGCCCGGGGAGGGGTGGGCGTAGCGGTGGGCCAGTGCGGCGACCTCGGCGGCGAGGGCCCGGCGCAGTGCGGGCGGTCCGAGGACCTCCGCCCCCGCGCCGAGGCGGAGCAGGTCGTGCACCGCCACCGGCGTTGACTCCACCGGCAGTTCGACCAGCCGCCAGCCCTCCCCGTCCGGCGGTCCCGCCCGGCGGGCCGCTTCGGCGCCGGCCGCGCCGAACTGCGCGGGCAGCAGGGCCAGCGCGCCCGGGGAGACCCGGAGCACGGCCGTGTCCTGGTGCAGCATGTCCGTCAACTCGCGGGTGACCGTGGCCCAGTGGGCCGCGAGGTCGAAGCCCGGCGGCCGCTCGAAGCCGCGGCCGGTGGGTTCGGCGGCCAGGATCCGGGAGACCCGGTAGGTGCGGGGCGCGGGGGAGGAGGGGGCGGCGTCGGGGCCGGTACCGGGGCCGGTACCGGGGTCGGGGCCGGGGTCGTCCGGGAGGGCCACCAGGTACCAGAGGGCGCTCTTCAACACGAGCCCCAGCGGCCGCAGTTCGCGGTGCACCTCGCCGCGCCAGCGCCGGTAGTGCACCCGCAGCACCCGCTGCTCCCAGACCGCCGCGGCGACCTCGGCCAGCCGGGGGACGGGCTCGGCGTCCCGGAACCAGGAGGCCGGGTCGAGGTGGAAGCGGTCCTGCAGGGTCCGGGTCCGTTCGGCGAGTTCGGCGGGCAGCGCGGCCCGGACCTTCAGCTGGGCGGTGGCGAGCACTGCGCCGAGGCCCAACTCCCTTGCCGCGTCCGGTACTCCGGCGAGGAACAGGGCCCCGGCCTCGTCCCCGGTCAGTCCGGTCAGCCGGGTGCGGTAGCCGTCCACCAGCCGGTAGCCGCCGGTCCGGCCCCGCTCGGCGAGGACGGGCACGCCCGCCGCGCCCAGCGCCTCCACGTCCCGGTGGACGGTGCGGACCGAGACCTCCAGTTCGGCGGCCAGTTCGGGGGCCGTGCAGCGCCCCCGGTTCTGGAGCAGCAGGAGCAGGGCGAGGAGACGGTCGGCGCGCACCGCCCCATCATCGCGACCGGCCGGAACGCGCCGCAATACCTGACAGGAGGTGTCAAGTATCGCCGCCAGACTCGGTGACGGCACGAAGCGCGTCCGCGGCGGCGGCGCGCGCCCTGGGAGTGCGCGGACCGGCCGCGCACCGGACGGAAGGACGGCGCCATGACCGAGATCCGGATCAAGACCGAGACCGGGGCTGCGACCGAGAGCACCACGGTCGTCGGCAGCATCGGCTTCGCGAACTGGGAGGAGCAGGAGGTGAGCGGCAGCGAGGCGGGGCCCCGGCTGGCCCGGGCCTCGGTCGTCAACACCTTCACCGGGGGCATCGAGGCCGCCCGCACCGCCTGCGACTACAGCATCGCCTACACCGTCGGCCACCAAGGGGCCTTCACCGGCATGGAGTTGGTCACCGGCAGCGTCGACGGCCGGGCGGGCACCTTCGTCCTGGAGGAGCGCGGCACCTTCGCGGCGGACGGCACCATCCACTGCACCTTCGCCGTGGTGCCCGGCAGTGCGACGGGCGAGCTGGCGGGGCTGAGCGGCAGCGGCGAGTACACCTGCCGGGCGGGGACGACGGCCATCCCCTACGCCTTCGCGTTCCGGCTCTGACGGAGCGACGGTCCGGCCCGGGCGGCTCCGGCGGCTCCGGCGGCCCGGGGTGGCCGGTGGCTCCGGCGGCCCGGGGGCCGGTGGCCGGAAGTCGCGCGAACCGGGGGAGCGGGGCGGGGGCGCTGGTTAGGGTGGTCGGTGTCCGTACCGCGCAGTTCAGCACGGCAGGAGACCGCCTTGACCACGGCCGCCACCAGTGTCCTTCCCGAACTCGACGCCGAGGCGTTCGCCCGCTGGCGGGCCGGCGGCGGCCGGGTGGTCGATCTGCTCTCGGTGGTACGGGAGTTGGGGCCGGTCGCGGGGTTCCGGCTCGGGGACCGGCGGGTCGTGCTGGTGACCGGCGCGAGCGCGGTGCAGCAGGTGCTGGCGAAGCGGACCGAGGTGTACGTCAAGCGGGGCCACCGGGTGAAGCCGCTGCTCGGGGGCGGGCTGCTGTGTGCGGCGGGTGAGCCGTGGCGGCGTCAACGCAAGCTGCTGCAGCCGCAGTTCACCGGGCAGGGGATCAAGGCGTACGAGCCGCAGATCCGGGCCGCGGTGGCGGACACCGCCGAGCGGTGGCGGGTCGCGGCGGCGGCCGGGGAGGTCCGGGAGGTCGACGCGGACCTGCGGCACTTCTCGCTGGACGTGATCTGGCGCTCGCTCACCGCGCACCCGCTCGACCCGGAGACGCACCGGCGGCTGGTCGCGGCGGGGGAGGGCTTCGCCGCGATCCCGGCATTCGCGCCCGCGAGCGGGGACACCGAGATCGACTTCCGGGAGGCCAACGAGCACGTCGACCGGGTCGCCGAGCACGCCATCGCGCTCGCCGAGGAGTCGCGCGAGCCGGGGCTGGTGCAGGTGTTGCTCCGGGCGGCGGCCGAACTCTCGGACTACACCGAGCGGTTGGTGCGCGACGAGCTGATGACACTGGTGGTGGCCGGCTACGAGACCACCGCCACCGCGCTGAGCTGGCTGTTCCTGCTGCTGGACGCGCACCCCGAGCAGCGCGAGTGGGCGCTGGCCGCCGGGCCGGCCGGTTCCGCGGAGCGGGCGGCCGCGATCCGGGCGCTGGTGGACGAGACGCTGCGGCTGTACCCCGTCGCGTGGCTGATGCCCCGGCACGCGGCCGAGGACGACGTACTGGACGGCCACCGGATCGAGGCCGGGACGACGGTGCTGCTCGCCCCCTACCTGACCCACCGGGACGCCGAACTGTGGCCGGACCCGGAGGAGTTCCGGCCGCAGCGCTTCCTGGAGGCGGAGCGGCGGCCCGCTCCCGGCACGTACTTCCCGTTCGGCCTGGGGCCGCGGGCCTGCCTGGGGGCGCAGTTCTCGGTCCGCGAGGTGGTGCTGCTGCTGGAGGAGCTGCTGCCCGCGTACCGGGTGCAGGTCAGGCAGGCCCCGGCGGAGACCGCGTACAGGCTCACGGTGCACCCGGACGGGCCGATCCGGGCGGTGCTGCACGCCACGGGGGAGTGAGGGGCGGGCGGGTGAGGGGCGGGCGGGTGAGGGGCGGGGAGCGGGGCGCGGCGGGCCGGAAAACGGTTTGTCAGGCGGGCTGACGAACCGCCAGGATCGTGGCCCGTGATGAACGCAGGCGCGATGAGCGCAGCAGAGGCCCGTTCCGGACGTCCCGTCGCCCTGGTCACCGGCGTGGGCCGGACGATCGGCATCGGTGCCGCGATCGCCGAGCGCCTCGCCGCCTCGGGGTGGGACGTGGCGTACAGCTACTGGACGCCGTACGACGGCCGGATGGCCTGGGGTGTGGAGGAGGGGGCGGCGGAGGCGGTCGGTGCGCTGATCGAGGGGCACGGCGCGCGGCACCTCGCGGTGTCGGCGGACCTCGCCGACCCGGCGTCCCCCGCGCAGCTGTTCGACCGGGTGGAGGCCGGGCTGGGGCCGGTCGGCGCGCTGGTGATGAGCCACGCGGAGTCCGTCGACTCCGGGCTCCTGGACACCACGGTGGAGAGCTTCGACCGGCACTTCGCGGTCAACGCCCGGGCGAGTTGGCTGCTGATCCGCGAGTTCGGCCTGCGCTTCGCCGGCGCGTTCGGCACCGGCCGGATCGTCGCCCTGACCAGCGACCACACCGTCGGGAACCTCCCGTACGGGGCCAGCAAGGGCGCGCTGGACCGGATCACCCGGGCCGCCGCCCGCGAGCTGGCCCACCTCGGGGTGACGGCCAACGTGGTCGACCCCGGCCCGACCGACACCGGCTGGATGAGCGAGCAGCACAAGGCCGACATGGTCGAGCACACCCCGCTGGCCCGGATCGGCACCCCGCAGGACGCCGCCCACCTGATCGACTTCCTCTGCTCGCCGCAGGGCCAGTGGATCAACGGCCAACTCCTGCAGAGCAGCGGCGGCTTGAAGTAGCAGCGGCTCGAAGTGGCGGGGGCGTTGAGTGGCGGGGGCGTCGAGTGGCGGGGCGCGGCCGGCGGCCGGTGCTACTTGGACCGCTCGGTCAGGGCGCGCAACTCGCGGGTGCGGTCGACCAGTTGTTCGCGGGTGAGGGTGCCGGCCAGGTCGCTCAGGTTGCCCATGGTGTTGCCGTCCGCCCAGGCGCAGACGTCGTACTCCTCGCCGGGCTCGCCGACGGTCGCGCAGGCGAGCGCGCCCTTCAGCGGGCCCGGCGGGTAGGTCTGCATGTCGTTGACCGGGGTGCCGTCCGCCAGCGAGCTGCCGTCGGGCGAGTAGCCGCCGAGCATCTTGGTCGCGGCCCGGGCGGCGTCCGGCACCGAGCCCTCGGTGTCCATCGCCACGGCCACCAGTTCGCTGTCCCACAGGCCGGTGGCACCCGGCTGCCCGTACCCCTGCACCTGGGTGTGCCACGGGACGTAGCGCCCGGTGTTCTGCTGCGCGTACCCGGACCGGAGGGTGGCCAGCTCCTGGTCGTCGGCGACCCGGGTCAGGCCCGCGAAGTCGGTCGGCAGCGCGACCTCGTGCCGGGCCGCCTCGGAGTCCACCGACCGGATCGCCAGGTACCCGGCCAGCAGCACCGCCAGGCAGGCCGAAGCGGCGCCGACCTGCTTGCGCGTCACCTTCCGGTACCAGGGCAGGATCGGCTGCGGTTGGCCCCCGGCCGCCCAGATCGACCGCAGGCTGTCCAGCGACTGCGCTCTCGGCCCCGTCGGCTGCGCTTCCTGCTCCTGCTGCGCTTCCTGCACCTGCTCCTGCTGCTCCTGCGCGGTGTCCGGCACCGGTCTCCCTCGGGTAGTGGAACAAGATCTTCCGATTGTTGCGTTGGAGCACTGTACTGACGGCCCGGCCGGGGCCGACACCGACCCCGGCGTTCACGAACCGTCCCGGCCCGGGCGGCCGACGGGAGTTCGGTCCCGGGGCAGGACCCGGGTGCGGCCGAGTTGCGCCGGTTCGGCGCGCAGCGGCGGCGCACCGGAACCGTCCGCCCCCGCCGGGACGCCCAGCAGCACCCCGGCCGCGGCCGGGACGCAGAGCGCCGCCACCGCCCAGAATGCGGCCCGCCAGTCCAGCAGTTGGCCCAGCAGCGCGCCCGCCGGAACCCCCACGACGGTCGCCGCCGTCGTCCCCGACAGCAGCACGCCCAGCGCCCGGCCCTTCCGGTCCGGCGCCACCAGCGCGGCCGCGGTCGCCACCGCCGGCGCCAGGAACCCGGCGTTCGCCAGCGCCGCCACCACCCGGGTGGCGAACAGCACCGCGAACGAGCCGGTCAGCGCGCCGACCGCGTGCGCCAGCGCGAACACCGCGACGAACCCGAACAGCCCGGCCCGGCGCGGCCACCGCCGGGCCCAGGCCGCCGTCAGCGGCGCGGCCGCCACCATCCCGAGCGCGAAGGCGGACGCGAGGGTGCCCGCCGTCCCGACGGAGACGCCGGGGTCGGCGCCGAGGTCCGGCAGCAGGCCGGCGGGCATGAACTCCGAAGCGCCCATGGCGAACACGGCCAGGGCGAGCAGGTGGAGGGCAGGGGGCAGCGGAGGGGGACTGGCATCGGACGCGACTCCGGGGCGAAGTGGGAAACGGGAACGGACTCCGTCCCGGCCACCACGCCAACCCCGTCGGACGCACGCACCCGGCCACCGCACGGCGGCACGACAGCCGCGCGGTCACACTCCGGGCCTCAGGCGCTCAGGACGTCCAGGGGGCTGACGGCATGACCGAAAGCCCCCACCTCGTCCGACTCGGGACTCACCACGCCCCCACCCTGGCGGCGTCGTGGACGTTCGGTCAGTGGGCGGTGGCGAGTTCGCCGCTGAGGCGGTCGTGCAGGGTGGCGCTGGGGTGGTTGAGGCCGGTGATCTCGACGGTCTTGCCGCGCTGGGCGTACTTGGCGCGGACGGTGTCGAGGGCGGCGACGGAGGAGGCGTCCCAGATGTGGGCGGCGGTGAGGTCGATGACGACCAGGTCGGGGTCGCCGGCGTAGTCGAAGCGGGTGGTGAGGTCGTTGGCGGAGGCGAAGAAGAGCGCGCCGGTGACGGTGTAGACGGTGCGGGTGCCGTCCGGGGCGGGGGTGGCGGTGACCTCGGCGTGGTGGGCGACGCGCTTGGCGAAGACGGCCATCGCGAGCAGCGAGCCGATCACGACGCCGATCGCCAGGTTGCTGGTGGCGACGACCACGACCATGGTCACCGCGGTGACGGCGAGTTCGCCGGCCGGGAGGCGGCGCAGGGTGGCGGGGGCGATCGAGTGCCAGTCGAAGGTGCCGAAGGAGACCATCACCATGACGGCGACCAGCACGGCCATCGGGATGTTCGACACCACCGGGCCGAAGACCAGGCAGAGCAGCAGCAGGAACGCGCCGGCCAGGAAGGTCGACACCCGGGTGCGGGCGCCCGACACCTTCACGTTGATCATCGTCTGGCCGATCATCGCGCAGCCGCCCATCCCGCCGAAGAACCCGGTCACGATGTTGGCGACGCCCTGCCCGACCGCCTCGCGCCGCTTGTCGGAGTGGGTGTCGGTGATCTCGTCCACCAGCTTCGCCGTCATCAGCGACTCCATCAGCCCCACCAGCGCCATCGCCAGCGCGTACGGCGCGACGGTGGTCAGGGTGTCGAGGGTGAACGGCACGTCCGGCAGGCCGGGCACCGGCAGCGAGGACGGCAGCTCGCCCTTGTCGCCGACGGTCGGCACCGCGATGCCCGCGCCGACGGTCAGCAGCGTCAGCGCCACGATCGACACCAGCGGCGCCGGGACCACCCGGGTCAGCTTCGGGAACCCCACCATCACCGCGAGGGCGCCCGCCAGCAGCGGGTAGACCGCCCACGGGACGTGGGTCAGCTCCGGCAGCTGGGCCAGGAAGATCAGGACGGCGAGGGAGTTGACGAAGCCGACCATCACCGAGCGCGGCACGAACCGCATCAGCTTCGCCACGCCCAGCGCGCCCAGCACGATCTGGAACACCCCGGCCAGGATCACCGCCGCGACCAGGTAGCCGAAGCCGTGCTCCCGGTTCAGCGGGCCGATCACCAGCGCCACCGCGCCGGTCGCCGCCGAGATCATCGCCCGCCGGCCGCCCACCACCGAGATGGTCACGGCCATCGTCACCGACGCGAACAGGCCGATCTTCGGGTCGACCCCGGCGATCACCGAGAACGAGATCGCCTCCGGGATCAGCGCCAGCGCGACCACCAGCCCCGCCAGGACCTCGGTGCGCCACACCTTGGGATCGGAGCACCAAGCGGGCACCCGGAAGGACCTGGACACGGCGGAGGAGGACAAGAGGCGGCAACCCGTCAGGACGTGGGGATGGGACAGGGGAGAATGGAGGGAGGACCCGAACTCTACCCTAACGTGAGGGTAGGGTTCGTCCGGGGAGCGGAGGGAAGGCACAGCGTGGACGAGGGCACCGGCGGGCGCGAGGACGGGCACATGCAGATCGGCGAGGTCGCCGCCCGCACCGAACTCTCCCTGCGCACCATCCGCCACTACGAGGAGACCGGCCTGGTCGTCCCCTCCGCCCGCTCCCGGGGCGGCTTCCGCCTCTACACCGGACGTGACGTCGCCCGGCTGATGGTGATCCGCCGGATGAAACCGCTCGGCTTCACCCTCGACCAGATGCGCGAACTCCTCGACGCCACCGACCGGCTCGACGCCGACGGCCCCTACGACCAGGAGGCCGGGGGCCGCCCCGCCCTGCTCGACCTCGTCCGCACCTACGAACGCGCCGCCGCCGAACAGGTCGACCGGCTGCGCGTCCAGCTCGCCCGCGCCGAGGACTTCGCGCACACCCTGCGCACCCGCCTGGAGGGGGAAGAGGCCCAGGGGCAGAGGCAGGAGCAGGGACAGGAGCAGGGACAGGGACAGGAGCAGGAGCAGGGGCAGGAGTAGGGCGCAGAGGCAGGGAGGGCTAGGGCTCGGGCCAGGCGAAGCCGAGCTGGGCCGAGCGGGCCCGGTTGCCGCCGGTGAGCCGGGCGTACGAGGTCGGGTCCTCGGTGGCCAGGCGGTGCAGTGCCGCCGCGGCCTGCTCCTCGGGCGGCCGGCCGTCGTCCGGGACCGACCAGCGGAACAGCAGCGGGTGCTCCGGCTGCTCCGGGGCGCCGGAGGACTGCCCCGGCACGTACCAGAAGACCACCTCCGCGGTGTCCGGGCGGTCGTCGGCCGGGCCGATCCGGCCGGCTTCGGCGTCCCACCGGGCCAACAGTTCGGGGCGGGAGCGCAGTTCGCGCTCCAGCAGCAGGGCGACGGCCCGGGCCCGGCTCCGGGCCGGGTCGGACGTCTCGGCCCGGGCGACCTCCGCGTCGTAGGCGGCGGCGTCGAAGCGCAGGGCCCCGACCCCGGGCAGCGGTGCGGCGTCCCGGCCCGGCCGGAAGCCGTCCCACACCACCACCGGCCCCTCCGGGCCCGCCGCGCGCCGGACGTCCACCCACAGCGCGCCGCAGCACCCCTCGCTGCAGGACGCCTCGGCCAGCCGCACAGGGTGCGGCTCCGGCCCGGCCCGCAGCAGGCCCCCGTCGAGCAGCGGATCCGGGCCGAGCGCCACCCCGGCCGGGAACAGCCGGAGGGCCAGCGGCAGGCCGTCGACCAGCACCCTGACCTGCGTCCAGGCCCGGGAGCGCGGATCCGGCTCCGCCACCTCGATCCGGAACCGGCCCGCCGACGCCGGGAGTTCGAACGGACGGCGCCCGGTGCGGCGGATCCAGGCGACCCGCGCGGCCGCGCCCGGTCGGCGGTCGGCCGAGCCGAGCGCCGCCGCCCAGGCGGGCGCGGCCAGCACCCCGCCCAGCCCGTCGAGCAGCGCCGCGCGCCACTGCGGCGGCCGGTCGAGCAGCGCGGCGCCGCCACTGCTCAGGTCGAGCGCCAGCGAGAGCAGCAGCGCGTAGTGGTCCAAGCCGGGCGTCAACTGCCCGGCCCGGCCCACCACCCGCTCGTACAGGCCCGGCGCCTCGCGGCAGGCCAGCAGGTCGGCCGGATCGGCGTTCGAGTCCGCCAGCCGGGCCAGCAGTCGGCCCGCGACCTCGACCAGGCAGGTGTCGTGCGGGAAGCCGTCCAGCAGTTCGGCGAGCTCGAACGCCTCCAGGACGCGGCGGGCGTCGGCGGGGCCCAGCGCGGACAAGTCCCGGGGGAGCGAGACCAGGCCCCGGCGGCGCACCCGCCGGTCGGCGCTGCGCAGCGCCGCCAGCAGCGGCTCCACCAGCGGGCGGCGGCCGTGCACCGCCAGCGCGAGGACGGCGGCCGCCCGCCGGTCCAGCCCGTCCAGCGCGGCGACGGCCGGGCCGTGCAGCACGCGGGCCGTGCCGAGCAGCGACAGCACCGGCACGTCCGCCGACGTGCCGAAACGCCCCAGCAGCGCGATGCCCGTCAGGACGGCCGGCACCGACCCGCCCCCGCGCGCCAGCCGCCGGGCCGCCACCAGGACGCGCACCGGATCGGCGACCGGCAGTTCGGCGACGCCGGACAGGAGCACGCGGTGGCACTCGGCCGGCAGGACGAGCCGCTCCAACTGGCCGACCAGCGCGCCGACATCACCGGACCACGACCCGAGCACCGCGCGGACGGCCCGCTCGGCGCCCGCCACGGACTCCCGGCGCTCCCGGACCGTCTCACCCCGGGGGAGCGGGACCGCGGCAACGCCCAACCCCGAGAACCCGGAACGCGGCGGCAGCCTGCCGGGCGAGGTGCTCGACAACTCCAGCAGGACCTCGTACAGCGCGGGCCCGCCGCGCCGCGACTCGGCGCTCACCGGAGGAAACAGGACTCGATTCGAGAAGACATGCGCCCAGTCTGACCCGCCGTCACCGCACGTGTCGAACCATTTTCCGAACGTGACGGCCGGGCCGGGCGGGGCCGGGCGGAGGCTCGGTCGGGCGGGGCTCAGGAGTGGGCGGGGCCGGGCGGAGGCTCGGTCGGGCGGGGCTCAGGAGTGGGCGTCGCGCCACTCGGCGGCGGCCGTCTCCACGTCCACCGGGGCCAGGCCCAGCGGCGGGCCCTCGATCGGGCGGCGCAGGGCGGCCTCGATCCGGGCGTTGGCCTCGGCGAGGCGGCTGCGCAGCAGCGGTTCGGTCGGGGCCAGGCGGGCGGTGTCCAGCGCCTCGCGGAGCTCGGCCCGCAGGGCGAGCGACGGCGGCAGGTAGGACAGGCCCTCGCGCTCCATCTTCGCCCGGATCCACCACGTCTCGTGGTACGGCTGCCCCTCCCCGGCCAGCGGCTCGCCCGCTCCGGGCAGGTCGTCGAAGGCGCCGCGCTCGGCGGCCTCACGGATCTGCCGGTCGACCCAGCTCTCGAAGGTCACACCGGGGGGCTTGCGTTCCGTCATGCGGTGGGTCCTCCCGTGCAGAAGGGGCGTCCGGCGCAGGGCGCGACAGGGGCTGTCCCACCGATCCTACGGGAGCCCCCCGCCCTCCCGGCCCCGCCGGACGGGGAGCACCGGAGGTCGAGGGGCGCACCCGCCCGCCCCGAGGGCGCGCGCCGCTCCCCGCACCCGCGCGGCACGGGTCGCACCCGCGCGGCACGGGTCGCGCCCTCCCGGTGGCGGGTCCGCTGCGGCGTCGGGGTCCGGTCCGCGGGTGAGGAGCCGCGTCCCGCCGTCCACGTGCTGTGACCGCGGGCGGGCGTGACGGTGCCGGGATCAGGGGCCGTGGACGGAGTCGCGCCGACCGAGCCGGAGGATCCAGACGATCAGCCGGCCGTCCTCCACGGTGTGGAGGACCCGTCGCTCGCCGACCCGCAGCCGCCGGACCTGGGGGCGCCGACCAGCGCGGTCGTGCCGTGGCCGTACGGGTCGTTCTCCGGCTCGGCGAGTCTGCGCAGGACGGGCATCGCCTGGTCCCGGGGGAGGGTGACCCGTGCGGCCCCGGCCCGGGCCGCACGGGTGGTCAGTGGGGCGCCGGTGCGGGGGCGGGCGCGGGCGCGGGGGCGGGTGCGGTGCGGAGGATCCCGGCGGCGGCGGCGGTGGTGGCGCAGAGCAGGGTGAGCAGCAGGAAGGTGTGGTTGAGGGCGGTGAGGTGGGTGAGCCAGCCGATCACGGCGGGCCCGGCGAGCATGCCGAGGTAGCCGAGTCCGGCGACGCGGGAGACGTTGGCGCCCGCGGCGGCGGGGTCGGCGTGCCCGGCGGCGCTGAACAGCTGGGGGACGCAGCCGGACAGGCCGAGGCCGAACAGGGCCCAGCCGAGGAACGCGGCCCACACCCAGGGGGTCAGCGCGGCGACCGTGATGCCGACGGCGGCGGTGGCGGCACCGTAGCGCAGGACGGCTGTCGAGCCGTGCCGGGCGGAGATCCGGTCGGCGAGCAGGCGCCCGGTGGTCATCGCGGCGGCGTAGGTGCCGTAGACGAACGCGGCGGTGGACGCGGGCGCGCCGAGGACGTCCTTCAGGTGCAGGGCGCTCCAGTCGTTGGCGGCGCCCTCGCTGAGCATCACCATCAGCGCGAGGACGGCGAGCACCCGGATCCGGCGGCGGGCGCTGCCGCTCCCGGCGGCCGCGGTGCCGCTGCCGGCGTCGGTGCCGTCGCTCCCGCCCGTCCCGTCGGCGGCTCCGTCGGTGGCGCCGTCGGTGGCCGCGGCGCCGGGCAGCAGGGCGCGAGCGGTCAGCAGGGCGGTGGCGAGGCCGAGCGCGCCGAGGACGGTGAGGGTGGCGGTCGGGCCGAGGCCGGTGGCGGTGGCCGCGGCGGCGGCGAGCGCGGCGATCACGCCGCCGACCGAGAAGGTGGCGTGGAAGCCGGACATCACGGGCCGTCCGTACGCCTGCTCCACGTGGACGGCGTGGGCGTTCATGCTCACGTCCAGGCAGCCGTTCGCGAAGCCGAACAGCAGCAGCGCCACGGCCAGCGTCCACGGGTTCGGGGCGAGGCCGGGCAGCACCAGGGTGGCCGCGCACAGCGCGCCGGAGGCGGGGACGACGGTGCGGGCGCCGAGGCGGTCGGTGAGCTGCCCGGCCGCCCGCATGCCCGCGAAGGCGCCGAGGCCGAGCAGCACCAGCAGGCCGCCGAGCGCGGCGTGGCCGATGCCGACCCGGGACTCGACGGCGGGGATGTGCACGACCCAGGCGCCCATCAGGGTGCCGCACAGGACGAAGTAGACGTAGGTCGCCACACGGGCGGCCCGGAGCGAACCTTCCATGCCGCCGACCATAACGAACATTTCTGTTGTGCGAAAGACGCCTATCGAACAACTTGATTGTGCGCTGAGCGGTGCGGTTCAATCTCGGTATGAGCACCCGGCAGCGCCACACCCTGATCGCCCAGGCCGTCCGGGACGCGGGCAGCGCCACCGTCCTCGAACTCGCCGCGCTCACCGGGGCCTCCGAGATGACCATCCGGCGCGACCTGGACGCCCTGGCCGCCCAGGGCGTCCTCGAACGCTTCCGGGGCGGGGCCAGCACCCTGCTGCTGCGCGGCGAGGAGCCGCCCTTCGCGCTGCGCGCCCGCGAGGCCGTCGACGCCAAGCGCCGGATCGCCGCCGCGGTCTGCGCGCTGATCGCCGACGGCGAGAGCGTGCTGCTCGACAGCGGCACCACCTGCCTGGAGGTGGCCCGGTTGCTGCGCGAGCGTCCCGTCACCGTGATGCCGCTGTCGCTGCCCGCCGTCCACGTCCTCGGCGACGCACCCGGACCGGCCACCCTGCTCGTCCCCGGCGGACAGCCCCGCGCCACCGAGGGCGCGCTCACCGGTCCGCTCGCGCTCGCCTCGATCTCCGCCCTGCGCTTCGACACCGCCGTCCTGGGCTGCTGCGGCCTGAGCGCCGCCGACGGGCTGACCGCCTACGACCTCGACGACGCCACCGTGAAGAAGGCCGCGATCGCCGCCGCCCGCCGCACCGTCGTGGCCACCGACAGCGGCAAGCTCGGCCGCACCGCCTTCGCCCGGGTCGCCCCCGCCGCGAGCCTGCACGCCCTGGTCACCGACACCGACGCCCCCACCGAGGAGCTCGCCGCGTTCGAGGCGGCCGGCACCGCCGTCACGAGCGTCTGACCCGCCCGGCCGACCCCGGACCGGACCGTCCGGCTGCCCTCTGGCCGAACCGTCCGGCCGACCCCGGACCGGACCGTCCCGGAACCCGCCGGAGCGAGGCCGTCCCGGAGCCCGCCGGTGCGGGGCCGGTTAGGGTCCCTGCCATGTCTGCTGCCACCGCTCCCGTGCCCGCGCCCGCCCACGTCCTGCGCCCCGCGACCCGGGCCGACCTGCCCGCGGTGCTCGCCCTGCTCGCCGACGAGGAGGCGGTGGTGGACCCGGCGACGGTCGTGGTGACGGAGGCGTACGAGCGCGCCTTCGCGGCGATCGACGCGGACCCGCGCAACGAGGTGCTGGTCCTGGTGGACGGCGCCGGCACGGTGGTGGGCTGCCTGCAGGCGACGTACGTCCCGGGGCTGGGCAAGGGCGGCGCCGAGCGGGCCCTGGTCGAGGCGGTGCGGATCCGCGCGGACCGGCGCGGCGCCGGACTCGGCCGGACCCTGATGGCGCACGCCGTCACCCGGGCACGCTCGCGCGGCTGCGCGCTGGTGCAGCTGACCAGCAACAAGGAGCGTGCGGACGCGCACCGCTTCTACGCCGCCCTGGGCTTCGCGCGCAGTCACGAAGGGTTCAAGCTCGCGCTGTAGGTGCCGTTCCGCATCGCCAACACGCTGGAGGCGATAGGCTGTTGGGCAGCTGGGAGCCGGCCGCGAGGGGGGTGGGGTGAGCCCTGCACAGCGAAGCGTCGTGGTGGATTCGGCCCTGAAGGTGGCTGCCTTCCTGTTCGGTTCCGGGGCGTTCATCTTCAGCACGCTCGCCGGGTCGAACTCCGGGAAGCAGTGGGAGTACATCTCCTACGGCATCGTCACCACCGGCCTCACCGTCCTGGTGGGCTCCGTCGAGACCCGGCGCGCCCGGATCCTGCACAAGAAGATCGAGGCGCTCGCCCGGCAATCCTCCAGGGAACTCGACGAGTTGGTCTCCGGCCTGGCGCCCGGAACCTCGTTCGCGGCGAGCATCAGCGCCGTTCGTGCGGGTGCGCCCCAGCTGCTCAGTGCCGAGCGCGGCAGGCTGGACCAGGCGATCGCCGCCGCCGCGTCGCGGGTCCACCCCTCGTCGCGCGGGATGTACTTCTCCTGGGACCCCGCGCTGTCGACCTTCGTCTGCCGCGGGAGGTCCGTCCACTCCGCGAGCCCGGTGGTGAAGATATCGTCCGGCGACTTCGGCTTCTCCCACCTGAAAAGCGTGCTGAACACCGGACGGGTCTACCGTCGCACCCTGACGAAGTCCTTCTTCCGGGGAAACGTCCCGGGCTCCAAGCCGGACGACGCGCTCGTCATGGTCCGGGTCCAGGCGGGCAACAACCCGCCCTTGGGCATCCTGGCGGTGGACGCCAAGATGGACTCCTGGGACGCCGAAGCCGTGGACACCCCGGGGTACGACGACAGGCACGTCCGACAGGTGCTCGTGCTCGCAGACCTCCTGGCCAGTGGCCTGGACGGATAGACAGGATCGGAGCCGCTCACCATGACCACCCCCTGGACGCCGCCGGGTCGTCGGTCCCGTGGCCGCCGGTCGGCCACCTCGCACGAGTTCTTCGAGTGGCACGAAGGGGAACCCGAGGCGTTCCTGTTCGATCCGGGGGAGTTCACCGGCGGCGTGGGCGGCGGTTACGAGGACCGCATCGACGAGATCCACCGGCAGCTCCCCGGGAGCCGGTTCGGCCTCTCGGTGACGATCCTCGGGGCGGCGGGGATCAGCATCGCCCTCGGTCTGTCCGCCACGCTCTGGTCCGTCCTCCCGGCCTCGGTGGCCCTGCTGGCAACGGGTCTCCTCGTCTGGTTCCACCTCTCCGAACGGGCGGACCGGAGGAACGCACCCGGCCTCAGCTGAACCCGTACCCGGCGGCGCGGGCGGTCTCGGCGGCCCCGGCGGCGCGGGCGGCGCGGGCGGCGCGGGCGGTCTCAGGGGGCGAGGCTCAGGGGACGATGAGGACCTTGCCGCGGAGGCGCCCGGCCTCGCTGCGGCGGTGGACCTCCGCGAGGTCGGACAGCGGGTACGAGGCGCTGATGTCGAGGACGAGGGTGCCCGCGTCGACGAGGCGGACCAGGGCCGCCAGTTGGGCCGGGTCGTTGCGGGCGGTGACGTGCACCGACCGGATCCCGGTGGTGGCGGGCGGCTCGATCGGGGCGGTGACCGAGACGACCAGTCCGCCCGGCCGCACCGCGGGGGTCAGCGCGGCGGCAGCGGGCGGGGCGAGCGGAACGAGGTTGAACAGGGTGTCCACCGGCCGGTCGAGCGCCGCGGCGACCGGCCCGGCGGTGTGGTCGATCAGGTGGTCCGCGCCCTGCCGCCGCACGGCCCGCGCGCTGCGGGCCGAGGCCGTGGCGAACACCTCGGCTCCGGCGTGCTTGGCGAGCCGGGTGACGAAACCGCCGATCCCGCCGCCCGCGCCGTTGACCAGCACCCGCTGCCCGGCGGTCACCCGCCCGTGCTCGACCACCGCCTGCCAGGCCGTCAGGCCCGCCAGCGGGAGGGCCGCGGCGTGCGCGAGCGGAACGGACCGCGGCGCCGGTACCAGCCGCGCCGCCGGCGCCCGGACGTACTCGGCCGCCGCCCCGGCCTCCTCCAGCCAGCCGACGACCCGGTCGCCGACGGCGAACCCCCTTGTCTCCGGCCCGAGTTCCTCGACCGTGCCGGCCACGTCCCAGCCCGGTGAGTACGGGAGCCGCACGGGCAGGAAGGACTGCAGCAGTCCGGCGCGCAGTGCGGCCTCGGTGGGGTTGAACGAGGTCGCCGCGACCCGGAGCAGCACCTCCCCGGCGCCGGGGCGCGGGCGCGGCACCTCGTCGTGGCGGATCACGGAGGCGTCGCCGAACGCGTGCAGGCGGGCGGCTCTCATCGTCGTCGTCTTCGTCATGCCGGGAAAACTACGGCCGCCCGGGGGGACGATCCATGCGCCGCAGCACCCCGTTCATGCGCGGTCGTCCCGCCCGTACTCTCCTCCCGTAGCCTCCTCCCGTGGACGTGCTCAGCGAGGTGATCACGGTGGCCCGGACCGGCGACCCCCGGTCGGCGCAGCTGCGCCGGCGCGCCCCGTGGCGGCAGCAGTTCGCCTCGGTGCCGGGATCGGCGGGCTTCCAGGTGGTCCTGGCGGGCAGTTGCTGGCTGCTGTCCCCCGATGCGGAACCGGTCGAACTGGGCGCGGGCGACGTGCTGTTCCTCCCGCACGGTACCGGGCACACGCTGGCCGACAGCCCCGGGACCGCGTCCGCCGCCCCCGCCTGCGACCCCGACGGCCCCCACCCGCCCCGGCCGCCCGACCCTCCGCCGTCGAGCCCTCCGCCGTCCGACCCCTCGCTGTCCGACTCCCCGGCCACCGTGCTGCTCTGCGGCGCCTACCGGCTCGACCCGGCCCGCGTCCACCCCCTGCTGCGCACCCTGCCCGACCTGATCCACCTGCGGGCGGAGCCGGAGCGCCACCCCGAACTGCACGCGGCAGTACGGCTCTTGGCAGCCGAGACGGGTGATCGCCGGTCGGGCTCGGGCACGCTCGTCCCCGCGCTCCTCGACGCGCTCCTGGTGTACGTCCTGCGGATCTGGCTCGCCGAGCAGCCCGCCGACGGCAGCACCCCCGGCTGGGCCGCGGCCCTGAACGACCCGGCGGTCGCCGCCGCCCTGCACGCCCTCCACCGCGACCCGGCCGCCCCCTGGACGGTGGCCGAACTCGCCGCGCGGGCGGGCCTGTCCCGGACCGCGTTCGCCCGGCGCTTCACCGCGACGGTCGGCCGACCGCCCCTCGGCTACCTGACCTGGTGGCGGATGGTCACGGCAGCCCGCCTGCTGCGGACGACCGAAGCACCCCTGCGGTCCGTCGCCGCCCGGGTCGGCTACGCCTCCGAGTTCGCCTTCGCCCACGCGTTCAAGCGCGCGTACGGGCTGCCCCCCGGCGGCTACCGGCGGACCGCCGACTGACGGGTTCCGTACCGGGAATTCGTTGACAAAGAGTTTGAAAATAAGACGTTATGACTGTACGTAAGGTTCCGGTACGATCCCTTCCGCCCGCCGCTGCCGTGTGACCGCTTGACCACGGTGGCGGCTCCCGCGCGCACCACCTTCCCAGGGAGAGTCTTGAGCATTCGCCGGTCGATCGCCGCTGCCGTCTTCGTCGCAGCCGTCTCCGCACCCACCGTCCTCGGCACCGCACAGGCGATGGCCGAGACCGCCCCGACCACCCCGACCGGCCAGTCCGCGCCGGACGCCGTGCCCGCCGAGCAGCCCGCTGCCCCCGCTGCTCCCGCCGAGCAGCCCGCCGCGCCGGAGAGCCCTGCCGCGCCGGAGGCCCCCGCCGCGCCGGTGCTCGACGAGGCCGCGCTGCGGGCCCGCCTGGCGGCGGCGCTCGCCGAGTCGGGCCACTACGCCCACTACTACGAGACGGTGAAGAAGGCGCAGGCCGGCACCGCCGAGCAGATCCAGCACTTCCTCGACGTCGAGCTCATCGTGGTCATCCACGACGACAACAACATCCGGGCCACCCAGATCATGAGCGAGTCCGGGGACGGCCCGATCCGGAAGGCGGCCCAGGAGGCGTTCAACGACGGCAGCCCGGAGGCGATCGAGCACTTCCTGAACGTCACCGTCCCGGCCCTGACCGCCGACAACAACCGCGTCAAGCTCTCCCAGTTCGCCGAGGACCCGCTCATCAGCGCCGGGCTGCGCACCCTGGCGCTCTCGGTGCTGGACGGCGGCGACGACGAGGCGATCGCCGGGTTCCTGGGCGAGACGCACTGGCGCCTGATGGACGACTTCCGGATCCAGGCCACCCAGGCGATGTCGGTCAACGGCCCCGAGGTCCGCAAGGTCGTGAACCAACTGCTGACCGACGGCACCCTGGAGGAACTGCGCGCGTTCCTGACCACGGGTCTCAAGGAGGCCCAGGAGCGGGACCGGGCGGCCGCGCAGGAGAACGGCACGGGCGGCGGGACGGACGGCGGCAAGGACGGCGGCACGGACGCGGGTACTGGCGCAGGTACGGGCGGGAACGCCGGGACGGGCCCGGACGGCGGCGACGCCACCCAGGCCGGTCTGACCACCGCGACCACCACCACGTCCGGTACGACGACGAGCACCACCACCGCCACCGGCACCGAGACCGACACGCAGCTGGCCTTCACCGGCCCCGGCACCCCGCTCGCCGGCGTCACCGCCACCGGCGCGGCGGCCATCGCGCTCGGCGCCGGAGCCCTGGTGGTCACCCGCCGCCGTCGCCAGGAGTCCTGACACTCCGGCACCCCCACCGGACCCCGGAACGGCCGCGCGGCACCCCGCCGCGCGGCCGGCCGAGCAGGGGTGTCGGGCGCCCGGTCGAGATCGTCCGGGAGAACGCCGGAGCCGGCCGTGGCACTGCTCGGCCAGGAGCCAGCGGCAGGCTGCCAGAATGTTCTGGTGCGGAACGAATCCGATGTGCTCGAAGTGCTGGACCTGCTCAAGAGCGCGGGGGCGGCGGCTTGGGTGGACGGCGGTTGGGGCGTGGACGCCCTGGTCGGGGAGACGACCCGGATCCATTCGGATCTCGATCTGGTCGTCCTGTCGGACCAGCTCGACGTGGTGCGGGACGCGCTGGCCGGAGCCGGGTTCACGGAGGTGCTGCGGGACCGGCTCCCCACCGCGCTGGCCGTCGCGGACGGGGCGGGTCGGGAGATCGACCTGCACCCCGTGCTCGGCTCGCTCCGCGAAGGCGGACAGCAGCAACTCCCGGGCGGTGAACGGTTCCACTACCCGGCGCCGGTGACCGGGACCATCGGCGGGCGCCGGGTCCTGTGTGTCGACGCGGCCACGCAGGTGCGGTGCCATCTCGGCTACGAGGCGACTGACAAGGACCGCCGGGACATGGAACGGCTGCGCGCCGGCACGGGAGTCGAGCTTCCCCCGGGCTACCTGCCGTCGCCTTGAGGGTCGCCGTTCCGGTCCTGGGCCGGGACGTTCGTTCTGCTGTGGGTGCGAGGGGTCGAGCGGGCCGGTCGCCTTCCGGGGGGTGTTCCGGGGGCGTCGGCCCAGGTCGGGCGGCTGGGCGGCTCTGTTTATGCTCGTGCCCATGGCACTCGAATGGGAACAGATCATGGTCGACTCCGCCGACCCCATCGCGCTCGGGCACTGGTGGGCCGAGGCGCTCGGCTGGGTGGTGGTCGACGAGAACGAGGAGATCGTCGAGATCCGGCCCGAGCCGGACCGGCTGCCGGGGCTGCTCTTCGTGGGCGTTCCCGAGGGCAAGACGGTGAAGAACCGGCTCCACCCCGACTTCCGGCCCGACGACCAGGCGGCCGAGGTCGCCCGGCTGCTCGCCCTGGGGGCCCGGCGGGTCGACGGGGTGCAGGACGGGCAGCACTGGGTGACCCTCCTCGACCCGGAGGGCAACGAGTTCTGCGTCCTGAGCGAGCCGAAGGGCTGAACGGGCCGAAGGGCTGAGCGGGCCATCCGGCCGCCTGCGGTGTCACTGCGGGCGGATACCCTCCGGCGGGTACGGACGGACCGAGGGGAGCAGACGTGGACGCGGGCGTCGAGGAGTTGCTGGACCGGCTCGGCGCGGTGATCGGGCCGCCGCCGGCGGGCGGTGTGGTGCCGGTTCCGTGGGAGCTCTGCCCCGGGGCGATCGGGTTCCAACTGCCCGCCGACTTCCGGGCGTTCGTCGACCGGTACGGGGCGGTCAGCATCAGTGACGAGCTGCACGTCTTCACCCCGGCCGAACCGCCCAATCTCCGCGCCTCGGTGCCGCCCGGCTTCGAGGGCTTCCTGTACGGCACGACGACGCCCTACGGGTACTGCGCCTGGTTGGCCGAGTGCTACCGGGAGGGGGATCACGAGGAGTGCCCGTACCCGCTGTTCCCGGCCGAGGGCGGGCTGCTGCACTGGGGCAACAACTACAACTCCGACCACTTCTTCTGGCTGATGCGCGGCCCGGACCCGGACCGCTGGCCGGTCGTCGCCAAGTACGACTCGATGCGGGAGTGGGACGTGTTCGAGGGCGGCTTCCTGCAGTTCCTGCTGGCGGCGGTGACGCAGCAGTACCCGTACTACGGGGACGTCGTTCCCGGCGGGATCAAGCGGTTCGAGGACGGCCGGGCCTACCTCTTCAGGGGCGACTGGGCGAAGAGCCTCCGGTAGCGGCGCACGGTCGACGCCCCGCCGACCGGGGCGTCCCGGCCGGGGCCGCGCGGGCCGTTCGCCGCGTCACGGCCGTAGCCCCTTCAGCGGGGAGCCGGACAGGAGTAGCCTCCGGGCGTGCCGAAATCGAGGGTGGCGGGGGAACGGGCGGGGCGGGCGTCGGCGCAGGGGCGCGGACGGCTGGGCCGGCTGCCGGGCGGTCGGCGGCGCGGGTGGCCACCGGCCCTGGTGGAGCCGGCGGTCTGCGCCCGGCGCGCGCGGCGGGTGGCCGCGATCGTGGTGGGTCTGTGGGCCGCCGTCGTGGTCGCCGACGGGCTGCTGGTGCGGACTCAACTGCTGAGCGACTCCTACCTGTTCGTGTCGATGGTCGTCGGGGTCCTCGCGAGTGCGGTCCTCCTGCCCCTCCACTACGGGTACGGGGTCGGGCCGAGCGGACGGGTCCACCTCGCCGCCGGGCCGGAAGGAGGGTCGCTGACCAGCCGTACGCTGAGCGGCACGCGCACCCTGGACCTGAACCGGCTGACCCGGGTCCGCCGCCTGGAGGCCAGGGAGCGCTGGGGCGGGATCATCGACGAACTGCGCCTGCAGGACGCGTACGGCGTGCGCCTGGTGGTGGGGAAAGCGCAGCAGGAGATCGACCGCGCGGTGCGCCAGGCCGTCGAGAGCGCCCCGGCGCGACCCGACCGCCCCGCGGTCAGGGTCACCGAACACGCGCGCACCCGCCTCGGACTGGCCCCCGGCCCGCGGCCGCGCCGACGGATCCTGCACCGCTTCTGCGGGAGCCTGCTCCTCGCCACCGCGTTTCCCCTGCTGGGCGTGGCGGGCTTCGTCGTCACCGATGTGCTGGCGCGAGCCGGGGCGTAGGACCCCTCAGGCAGGTCAGGGGGTGCCGAACTCGCCGGTGGTGGTGGCGGTGACGAAGGCGGCCCAGCTGGCGGGGGTGAAGGTGAGGACGGGCCCGTGGGGGTCCTTGGAGTCGCGGACGCGGCCGGGGCGGGCGTCGTCCACCTCGATGCAGTCGCCGCCGTTGCCGTTGCTGTGGGTGCTCTTGCGCCAACGGGCGGGGTCGGGTGCGGGCATTGTCGGATCCTTCCGAGGCGGGGTGAGCCGTACGCCGGAGTGTTGCAGCAGCATCGCCCGGGCGGCCACCAAGTCGGGCGGAAATGGCGGGAATTGGGTGCGCTCGACAGCTCAGGGGGTGCCGAACTCGCCGGTGGCGGTGGCGGTGACGAAGGCGGCCCAGGCGGCGGGGGTGAAGGTGAGGACGGGCCCGTGGGGGTCCTTGGAGTCGCGGACGCGGCCGGGGCGGGCGTCGTCCACCTCGATGCACTGGTCGCCGTCGCCGTTGCTGTGGGTGCTCTTGCGCCAACGGGCGGGGGCAGGCGTGAGCATCGTCGGATCCTTCCAGCGCGGGAACGAGCGGGGGCCCAGGGCGCGTTGCGGCAACACTTCCTGAGGCAACATCAGATCGTAGGGTGCGCGGGAGCGTTCGGGGGCGCCTTCCGTCGATGTTGAGCCGCCCCGGGCGGGCGGGGACGGAGACGACAGCGGCCCCGGCCCGCCGGTGAGGGCGGGGCGGGGCCGGAGCAGCCTGCGGAAGGTCAGACGGTGCCGAACTCGCCGGTGCTGGTGGCGGCGACGAAGGCGGCCCAGGCAGCCGGGGCGAAGGTGAGGACGGGCCCGCTGGGGTCCTTGGAGTCGCGGACGTGGCCCGGGTGCGCGTCGTCCACCTCGATGCACTCACCGCCGTCGCCGTTGCTGTACGAGCTCTTCCGCCACGAGCGCGGGTCAGTGGAAGTGCGGGAAACCTTGGGCTGCATCGGGGGCTATCCTTCCAGCATGGACCTGATCGAGAGCTCGGACACCTCGTACGACGAGGCCTGAGCCCGCAGCCGATTGTAGAGCGCCTGCCGGTCCGTGACCTCCTGCGTTTCCTCGAAGACGATCCCGGCCCGGCTGCTCTCCTCGTAGGCGAGCCGCTCGCCGTTCGGCAGTGTCAGCAGGGACAGCGCGGAGTGCTCGGAGTGGGGGCCGGCCGAGAAGGGCAGCACCTGGAGGTCCACGTTGGGCAGCCGCGCAACGTCCAGCAGCACCTGGAACTGCTCCGCCATCTCCTCCGGGGTGCCGAACCGGCGGCGCAGGGCGGACTCGTCCAGGATGAACGAGTACCGGCACTCCATGCTGCGCAGCCGCAACTGCCGCCCCATTCGGTCCTTTACGCGCTCCTCGATCTCCTCCGCCGGGAGGTACGGGTGGCCCGCACGGAGCAGGCGCTGCGCATGTGCGGCGGTCTGGAGCAGACCGTGCATGACGGGGCTGTAGCACTCGTACAGCACGGCCTGGTCAGCTGCCGCCAGGAACTCCTGGTAGCGCGCCGGATGGGCCTCCTGCCTGGCCAGCGGGAGGATCCGGGTGAAGAAGCCGTCCGTCTCGAAGACCTGGTCCAGGCTCTCGGAGAGGCCGTTGGGCACCTTGATGTCGCCGTTCTCCACCCGCGACAGCGTGCTGGTGGAGAAGTGGACCTCCTCCGCGAGTTTGGCCAGGGACCACCCCCGCTTCGTCCGCATCAGCCGTGCCTCGGAGCCGTAGTAGTGCCGCATGCTCTTGTGCGGGTTCACGTCGCGTGATGGCCAGCCCATGTCGCCCCTCTCCCCGTGGTGTCCCGTGCCCGGGCGCCGTTCTTGCGTTGACCTGCGGAGACGTTGCCGTTCCAGCGGCCAACTCCCTTCCGCTTCCCAAGGGTAGCGCCGAATGGTGAGGATGGAGGCACAGAAAGTGACAGTCGCCCAGGGCGAACAGCAGTGCGGAGAACCAAACATGACGCTTCATCAGAGGATGATTTCCGGACCGGACTCGGAGCGGGTGGACGAGATCGCGGAGCGGCTGGGCCGGCTGACGGGGGACCGGCCCTCGGTGACGTCGGGCAAGTCCGAGGGGGCGGTGCGGGTGTCCGTGCGGGTGCGGGGTCTGCACGACGAGGAGTTGGCGATGGCGGTGCTGGCGGAGCTGGGGCGGGCGGACCGGTACGGGCACCGGCGGTCGCAGCACGGGGAGTACGTGTGGGCCGAGGTCGGCGGCGCGTCGGTGCTGAACGGGGGTCTGCGGTGAGCGAGTTGGTGGAGTACTACCCCCACGGCGTGTACGGCCTGCACTGGGAGGCGACCGTGGTGGACGCGGAGGAGGAGATCCGCGGGATCGTGCTGGCGGAGGCGGAGGACGGCCGGATCGCGCTCGGCCACATCGAGGACCGGGGGCAGGTCGTCTTCCTCACCCGGGACGAACTCGCGGGCCTGCGCGACGCGTTGGCGAGCGGCGACCTCGACCACCTGATGGCCGGCAGCCCGGGGCTGCTGCACCCGCCGCTGGTCCGGCCGCCCCGCGAGGAGCCGTTCCGCGAGGAGCCGTCCGGTGAGTGGCCGGGCCGGCCCTTCCCGGACTGGTCCGCCCTGGACGCGCTCTCCTCGGACGGTCCGGACGGTCCAAACGGCCGGGACGCGACGGGTGCGGCGGGCCTGCCGGGTGGCGAGGCGTCCGGGGCGCTCGGTGGGTGACGTGCCCGGGCACCCGGTCACCTCGTACGTCCTGTGCACCGACCCGGGTTCCCGGCTGCTGCTGGTGCGCGGCCCGGGGGCCGGGGACTGGCAGCTGCCGGGCGGTGCGGCGGGGGCGGGGGAGTCGCCGCTGGACGCCGTCCGGCGCGGGGTCCGGACGGGGCTGGGGCTGGTGTTCGACCTGCTGCTGGACGACCTGCTCGGGGTGGAGTGGGCGCAGGCCCGCCGCCCGGGGGCGCCGGACGGGCTGGTGTTCCTGTGGAGCGGGCCGATGCTCAGCAGCGCCGAGACCGACCGGATCGTCCTGCGGGCGGGGGAGTGGGCCCAGTGGCGCTGGGCCGCCCCGGAGGAGGCCCGGCGCCTGCTGGACCCGGACGTGGCGGCCCGGGTCCGGGCCCGTCCGCCGTGGTCCGGGGGCGCCGACTACCGGGAGAACCGGTGCGCGGCGGCGCTCGGCGGCGGTGACGGTGCGTGGTGGCGGGCGCCGTGACCGGGGCGGTCGGCCCCGGGCGGTGCTGAGCGGGGCGGTGCTGAGCGGGGCGGGTCCTCCGGCGAGGGCGAGGGCGAGCGCGGTGCGGAGGGCGTCGGTGGCGGGTGAGGGGCGTCGGTGGCGTCCGCGCCCGGGTCTGGCACGGTTCCCGTCGTTGTCCACCAGCAGCGACCTCACGCTCTGGACCCGCCCGGCACCGGATGCCGAGGGCCCGACCGGCTGACCGGCTGACCGCCCGGTGATCCGGCCCCCCGCGCGCGGCACGACGGCGCCGACCGTGCCCGACCGCGTCCACGGACGGCGTCCACGCCCACGGACGCGTCCACAGCGGGTGAGCGGCCCGGCGGGGGTCAGTGGTGGGCGGGGAGGTGGTGGCGGGCCAGGGCGGCGGCGCCGATCAGGCCGGCGTCGGTGCCGAGGCGAGCGGGGTGCAGGGTGAGGTGGCGGGTGAACGAGAGGGTGGCGTAGTCGGTGAGGTGCCGGGCCAGGGGTTCGAACAGGACGGGGCCGGCCTTGGCGACGCCGCCGCCGATGACGGCCGCGTCGAGTTCGACCAGGGTGGCGGTGGCGGCGATGCCGGCGGCGAGGGCGCGGGCGGCCCGGTCGAAGGCGGTGAGGGCGAGCGGGTCGCCGTCCCGGGCGGCGCGGGCGACGGCGCCGGCGGTGGTGTCGCCGTCGGGCCCGGGGGTCCAGCCGAGTTCGGCGGCGGTGCGGGCGATGGCGGTGCCGGAGGCGAGTCCTTCGAGGCAGCCGCGTGAGCCGCAGGGGCAGGGGCGGCCGTTGTAGTCGACGGTGATGTGGCCGAGGTGGCCGGCGTTGCCGGTGGTGCCGGTGTGCAGGGTGCCGTCGAGGACGAGTCCGGCGCCGACGCCGGTGGAGACGACCAGGCACAGGGCGTTGCGGTAGGGGCGGGCGGCGCCCTGCCAGTGCTCGGCGGCGGTCATCGCGACGGCGTCGCCGCCGAGGGTGATCGGCAGCCGGGCGACGGCGGGGTGCTGGGCGGTCTCGTCGCGGAGCGGGAACTCGCGCCAGCCGGGGATGTTGACCGGGCTGACCGTGCCGCGCGCGGTGTCGACGGGCCCGGCGCTGCCGATGCCGAGGGCGCGGACCTGCCGCCAGCGGGGGTGTCGGGCGAGGTCGTCCAGGACGTGGTCGACGGCGGTCATCAGCTCGTGCCGGTCGCCGTCGGCGGGGGTGGGCACCTGGAGCTGGTGGTGCAGGGTGCCGTCGGGGTCGACCAGTCCGCCGGCGATCTTGGTGCCGCCGATGTCGAGGGCGGCGATCAGCGGGCCGGACCCGGGGGCGCCGTCCGGGACGGACCCGAGGGGCCCGGATGCGACGGCGGTACCGACCATGTCGTAACTCATTGTGACGTCTCCGCAAGTGTGGCAGGGGAGCGCCACGGTGCTGGGCAGGGCGCTGCCGGATCGTACCCGGTGATTCTGACTCGCTCTGACAACGTTGTCCAGCGATTCTCGGTCGCGGTCCGATAACGAACCTGATCGCCCATATGGTTAAGCAAAGTTTTAGTAAATCGAGCCTTGTTCGGCAACAAAACTCATGGATATCAATGTTGACCGCTCTATGGACATGGCCGGGATGTGACGTCTACGTTAAGCAGCCGAGCAGCCTGGAAGGTCGGTCACGTCCTGTCGGCTGTCGCTTCCCCCGTGTCACACGAACGATCAGCGTGAAGGATGAGCGAGATGCGCAGAGGATGGCTGGCCGTCGCGGCCGCTTCCATGGTGGTGCTCACTGCGTGTAGCAGTGGTGGTGGCGGT
>NZ_JBSGET010000105.1:0-29194 GCF_053603035.1 Kitasatospora sp. NPDC004272
GCCGCAGCGCCCCGTCCGCCGACGGGGCGCTGCGGCGCGTTCGAGCCGGTGGGCCGGTCACAGGCCGGTGCCGTAGTAGCCGCCGACGCCGCGCCGGTAGTCGCTGTCCATGGCGTGCGACTCGCGGTGGTACTCCGGGGCGCTCTTGATCTCCTCCTTGGGGCGGTCGACCCAGACGGTCTTGGCCTCCTCGTCGATGCGCCGGATGACGCCCGCCGGGAGCAGCACCTCGCGGCCGAAGATCCACGGGCCGGTGTCGACCACCACGTAGCCGTCCTCGGCCTCGTAGGAGTGCTTGTCGACCTTGCCGATGTGGCCGTCGGTGGCTTCGACCCGGTAACCGGTCAGGTCGACGCCCGGGTTGTAGCCCTCGGCCTTCTCGTAACCCCACATGCCGTCGCTCACAACTGCCTCCTTGTCGAGGGGAGTTCGTCGTTCTGCGGTCCGGCTGCCCGGTTTCGGCCGGGGCATGCGCGGCTTTTCGGCGGGTTCGGGACGGAACGTGCTCAGCTCGCCCGGACCGGACCGCGCTCAGTCGGCCGACGCGGCACCGGGCGCGGTGCCGTCGGCGGGTTCGAGCCGGGCCAGCCAGCCGGTGAGCAGGGCCTCCAGTCGGGCGGCCTCGGCGGGGGTGAGGGCGGCCAGGAGTTCGTGCTCGTTGCGGATGTGGTCGGTGAAGGCGCGGTCGATCAGTTCGCGCCCGGCCGGGGTGAGGGCGACGACCCTGCCGCGCCGGTCCTCGGCGGCGGCGCGGCGGGTGACCAGTCCGGCCCGTTCCAGGCGGTCGATGCGCTTGGTGACGGCCCCGGTGGTGACCATGGTGTGCGCGGCGAGCTCACCGGGGGCGCGCTCGTACGGGGCCCCGGCCCGGCGCAGTGCGGCGAGCACGTCGAACTCGCCCTCGCCCAGGTCGTAGCGGGCGTAGACGGCGCACAGTTCGTGGGTGAGCAGGGTGGCGACCCGGTGCAGGCGGCCGATCACGCCCTGCGGGGCGACGTCCAGGTCCGGGCGTTCGCGGCGCCAGGCGGCCTGGATCCGGGCGACGTGGTCGGGTGGCTGCTGGGCCGGCTGCTCCATGGCACCAGCATAGCCCGGTGTTTTCCATGGAAGCTATATTGTCTTCCATGGAAGCTGTTCTCCGGTGGGGCGCGCTGACCGCCCTCGCCCCGGTCGCCTGGGGCGCCAACTACTACGTCACCCACCACTACCTGCCCGCCGGCGCCCCGCTCTGGGGCGCCGTCCTGCGCGCCCTGCCCGCCGGCCTCCTGCTGCTCGCCGCCGCCCGGCGGCTGCCGCGCGGCGCCTGGTGGTGGCGCTCGGCCGTGCTCGGCGCACTGAACACCGCCGCCTTCTTCGTCCTGGTCTACCTGGCCTCGCAGTGGCTCCCGGCGGGCACCGCCGCCATGGTGATGGCCCTCTCCCCGCTCGCCCTGATGCTCTGCGCCTGGCTGCTGGCCGGCCGGCGCCCGCTGCCCGCCCAACTCGCGGGCGGCGTGGTCGGCGTCGGCGGCGCGGCCCTGATGCTCGCGGGCGGCACCGGCCCGGCCGGGCCCGCCGGACTGCTCGCCGCGCTGGGCGCCCTGCTGGTCTCCTCGGTCGGCTACGTGCTCACCGCCCGCTGGACGACCCCGGCCCCGGACGGGAGCGGCGCCCCGACCCCGGACGGGAGCGCCGCCCCGGGCGTACTGGCCTCCACCGCCTGGCAGTTGACGCTCGGCGGACTGCTCCTGCTGCCGGTGGCGACTCTCGCCGAAGGGCCGCCGCCCGCGCTGGACGGCGGGGCCGTGCTCGCCTTCGGCTACAGCTCGCTGGTCGCCACCGCACTGGCCTTCCTGGTCTGGTTCACCGGACTGCGCCGCCTGCCCGCCGCCACCGTCGGCCTGATCGGCCTGCTCAACCCCGTCACCGGCGTCCTGCTCGGCGCGGCCCTGGGCGGCGAGCACCCGGGCCCGGCCCAGTACGCCGGCATGGCCCTGGTCCTGGCGAGCATCGCCCTCGGCCGACCCGGGCCCCGCCCCGGACCCGGCCCCGCGCACACGTCCGTACCCGGCGGGCGGGACGGCGGTCGGACCCGAGTCGGTCCATGACGCCGTAGCCCAGCCTGCGGGCCTGCTCGGCGACGGCTTCGTAGCCTGCGGAGGGGGCCAGCGAGGCGACCGTCCCGCGGGTCAGCGGGACGCCTGCCATGACCGCTGCCACCGCGCCCCGAGGGTCGGGGCGGGTCCGCGCTCCGGCCGGCTCCGGCTGCCGTGGTTCCGGGGCGGCGGGCGGGAGCACGGCTTCGGGCCCTTCGCGGACGGCCCTGTCGGGCACGGCGGTACGCCGGCCGTCGGGAGCGGGAGCACGCCGACCGCGGAGGTCGGTGGCGGGGTTCACGGGCGGACCGGGCCGCCGCCCGCGCCGGTCGCGGTGAGCGCGGCGGCGATCGCGTCCAGGTCGTCGCCGGTCAGCTCCAGGTCGGCGGCGGCGATCCAGCCGTCGACCTGTTCGGGGCGGCGGGCGCCGACGATCGCGCCGGTGACGCCGGGCCAGTGCAGCGTCCAGGCGAGGGCGACGGCGGCGACCGTGGTGGCGTGCGCCTCGGCGATCGGGCGCAGCGCGTCGACCAGGGCGAGGTTGGCGGGCAGGGCGGTGGTGAAGTCCGGGGCGCCCTTGCGCCAGTCGTCGGCGGGCAGGGCCGCGACCCGCTCGGGGCTGAAGGTGCCGGTCAGCAGTCCGGAGTGCAGCGGCTGGTAGACGATCGAGCCGGTGCCGTGGGCGTGCGCCCAGGCCAGTTCGGGGGCGGCGTGCCGGTGCAGCAGGCTGAACTGCGGCTGGACGGCGTCCACGTGCGCGACCGCCTCGGCGGCGGTCAGCTGGGCGGCGTCGTGGTTGGACAGCGCGATCGCCCGGACCTTGCCCTCGGCCTTGAGCGCGGCCAGCGTCGCCCAGTACTCCTCCAGCGCGGTGGCGTGCCGGGCGGTGGTCGCCGGGTCCTGGTCGGGGCCGAAGGTGAGCAGTGCGCCGTCGCCGGGCCAGTGCGCCTGGTAGAGGTCGATCCGTTCGACGCCGAGGCGGCGCAGCGAGCCCTCCAGTTCGGCCCGGATGCTGGCGGGCTTGAGCAGTTTGCGCGGGGCGGCGAACGGGTCGGGCTCGTCCCAGACCAGGCCGGCCTTGGTGAAGACGTACGGGCGGTCGGCTTCCGGGAGGGTGGCGAGGGCCTTGCCGACGACCTCCTCGGAGTGGCCGAGGCCGTAGGCGGGGGCGGTGTCGATCCAGTTGATCCCGGCGGCGACGGCCCGGTGGACGGTGGCGATCGAGTCGGCGTCGTCCTGCGGTCCCCAGGAGAAGCTCCAGCCGCTCCCGCCGATCGCCCAGGCGCCGAAGCCGAGCCGGGTGACGTGCAGGTCGGTGCCGCCGAGCGGGGTGGCGGGCAGGGCGTTCGCGGTCATGCGGGTCCTCGCGTTCGGGTGTCGGGGTGCGGTGCGCCGCCGTCCGTCCGGCGGCGCCCGACCCATCGTCGCGGCCCCGCCCCGCCCGTACCCAGGGCCCTGTTCGTCCCCGGTACCGCCGAACCCGGGTCTGCCGGAACCCCCTTCGCCGCCGGGCCCGGTCAGTCCGCGGCGGCGGGCGGCGGCCGGTGCGCGTCGACCAGGCGGGCCGGGACGGCGAGGGTGGAGAGCCGGCCCCCGGCGGCGGCGGGGCGCAGGTCGGCGGGGGCGGCGAACGGGCCGGTGACGATGACCAGGGTGCCGTGGGCGCGCAGCGCGCGGGCCCATTCGCGGGCGGCCGTGAGCGGCCCGTCGTACCAGGGTCGCCCGTCGGGGCGGGTGACGACCAGCCGGGTGCCGTCGAAGGCCGCGGACCAGTCCCGGCGTAACTCGGGCGGGGCGCCGGGGCCGCTCCAGCCGTCGTCGGCGGGGGCGGGGCGTTCCGGGACCGCCGGGGCGACCAGCACCGGGCGGTGATCGGCCATCAGTTCGGCCCAGGGCTCCCAGACCCGTCCGCTGCCCCCGCCGACCAGCTCCATCCCGTGCTCCTCGTCCGGGTCGCGGCCGCCCGTCCCGAGCGGACGGATGATCCGCCGACCGTTTCGGAGCGGAACCGGATCCGGATGGGTCGGCCGCAGGTCGGATCCGACCGGCCTCGCACGACGGGGGGCCCGGCCTCAGGGGGGGTCGGCCGGGCCCTCGTCCGCCGCACCCACCGCCTGCCCCGCCGCCGCGCTTCCATGCCGACGTCTTCTCCCGTTCCCGCCGCGGCCGCGCACGCGCACGACCGACCGCCGACGCCGACCGACCCCCGGGGCTCCGACCGCCGACCGACCCCGGGGCTCCGACCACCGGCCACCGACCCCCGGGGCTCCGGTTCACTAGGATCGTGGCCATGACCCGACGAGCCGACCTCGGTGCCTTCCTGCGGTCCCGGCGTGCCCGGATCCGGCCGGAGGAGACGGGGCTGCGGTCCTTCGGCGAGCGCCGCCGGGTGCCCGGGCTGCGCCGTGAGGAGCTGGCGCAGCTGGCGGGGGTGAGCGTCGACTACTACACCCGGTTCGAGCAGGGCCGGGCGGAGAACGTCTCGGACGCGGTGGTGGACGCGGTGGCTTCGGCGCTGCGGCTGGACGCGGTGGAGACCGGCCACCTGCACCGGCTGGTGCGCCCGGCCGGCGCGGGTGGCCGGCCGGTGCCCGCCCAGCGGGTGCGGCCCGGGCTGCGCCGGCTGATGGACTCGATGCCGCACACCCCGGCGTACGTGGTCGGGCGGCGCACCGACGTGCTGGCCTGGAACGCGCCGATGGCCGCGATGATGGTCGACTTCGCCGCGCTGCCCGCCGGTCGGCTGAACAAGGCGTGGCTGGTGTTCTGCCACGAGGAGTTGCGCGGCCGCTTCGTCGACTGGGAGGCCAAGGCCCGCGACGTCGTCGGCTACCTGCGGCTGGACCACGGCCGCCACCCGGAGGATCCGGCCTACCCGGCGCTGATCGGTGAACTGTCGGACGCCAGCCCGGAGTTCGGGCGGCTGTGGGAGCAGCAGGAGATCCGCGAGAAGACCCACGGCAGCTACCGCCTGCGTCACCCGGCGGTCGGCGGGTTCACCGTCGCCTACGAGAGCCTGACCCTGCCCGGCGACCCCGACCAGACCCTGGTGACGTACACCGCCGAGGAGGGTTCCCCCTCGCAGGCGGCCCTGCACCTGCTCGTCGAGCGGCGGCCCGTCCCGGTCGGCTCCGGGTCCGGGTCTGGGTCCGGGTCCGGGTCCGGGTCCGGGTCCGGGTCCGCCCACTGCTGACGCTCGGCGACCGCCCGCTCACCTCCCCGCGCGTTCCGGCCCCTCCCGACGGGCCGTCAACTCGCGTTCATGACAGCCGGATGACAGTTCCGTGGCGGTGCCCGCGCACCCCCTACCCGGGGGTCACTTCGCGGACTAACGTGCGGCCGGACTTCCGATACCCCCTGTCAGGAAGAGGCCCAGGTGCCCGCTGCTCCCGTCCCGCGCCGAACGCGTTCGGCGTTCGTCGCCCTGCTCTCCTCCGCCGCGCTGCTGCTCGGCGCGCTCACCGCCCAGCCGGCCGGCGCGGCCGCCGCCGGGCCCGCCCCGACCGCCGGGGACCCGTGCCTGGGCCAGTGCCAGGACATCCTGACGGCCGGGGAGAACGGCCACGCCACGCTGGCCGGGATCCTGCTGCACCAGACCGTCGGCACCCGGCCGGCGCACTCGGCGGACCAGGTCGACGAGTACGACGCGCTGCTGCACGACTACAGCGGCCTGACGCCGGACCAGCTCTCCGCGTACTTCAACGACGCCTCGTTCGGGGTGCCCGCCGGGCAGGTGGAGAGCACCACCACGCCGCGCACCGGGGTGACCATCACCCGGGACAAGGCGACCGGGACGCCGCACGTCAAGGGCGTCACCCGCTCCGACACCGAGTTCGGCGCCGGGTACGCGGCCGGGCAGGACCGGCTCTGGCTGATCGACGTGCTGCGGCACGTGGGCCGCGGGCAGCTGTCCTCGTTCGCGGGCGGCGCGGCGGGCAACCGGGCCCTGGAGCAGAGCCTGTGGGCGGTGGCCCCGTACACCGAGGCGGACCTGCAGCAGCAGATCGACCGGGTGAAGGCGTCCGGCCCGCGCGGCGCGCAGGCCTGGCAGGACGTGCAGGACTACGTGGCGGGCCTGAACGCCTTCGCCGCGGCCGACGTCGCCGCCAACAACTACCCGGGCGAGTACGTGCTGACCGGGCACGGCTCGACCATCGAACCGTTCACGGCCACCGACGTGGTGGCGATCTCCTCGGTGATCGGGGCGATCTTCGGCGGCGGTGGCGGCGGCGAGGTCGGCAACGCGCTGGCCCGGATCGCGCTGCGCCAGCAGTACGGCACCGAGGCGGGCGACCGGGCGTACGCGGCCTGGCGGGCCGAGGACGACCCGGAGGCGACGGCCACCGTGCACGACGGCACCGCCTTCCCGTACGCGGCCTCGCCCGCGAACCCGGTGGGCACCGCGCTGCCCGACCCGGGCTCGGTCACCGAGGTCCCCCACACCGCCAACGGCACCGGGACGGCGGCGGTCGCGAGCACCTCGACGAGCGCCGCGAGCACGTCGACGAGCGCCGCGAGCGCCGAGGGCGTGCTGCCCGCCGACCTGATCACCGCGAAGAAGGGCATGTCGAACGCCCTGCTGGTGTCGGGCGCGCACACCGCCTCCGGGCACCCGATCGCCGTGTACGGCCCGCAGACCGGCTACTACGCGCCGCAGATCCTGATGGTGCAGGAGCTGGACGGCCCGGGCCTGCGTAGCCGGGGCGCGTCCTTCCCGGGGCTGAGCTTCTACGTGGAGATCGGCCGCGGCCTGGACTACTCGTGGAGCGCGACCTCCGCCAACCAGGACATCACCGACACCTTCGCCGTCGACCTGTGCGAGCCCGGCGGCGGCACGCCGTCCACCTCCTCGCGCGGCTACCTGCTGGACGGCGTCTGCACCCCGTTCGAGCAGTTGACCAAGCACAACGCCTGGCAGCCGAGCACCGCGGACTCCACCGCGGCGGGCGCCTACGACCTGGTGACGCTGCGTTCGGCGTACGGCCTGGTCACCCACACCGGGAAGGTCGGCGGGCGGCCGGTGGCGTACACCGCGCTGCGCTCCACCTACCGGCACGAGGTGGACTCGGTGATCGGCTTCCAGCAGTTCAACGACCCGGCGGCGATCACCTCGGTGGCGGCCTTCCAGCGCGCCGCGCAGGACATCGGCTACACCTTCAACTGGTTCTACGCGGACGCCGACCACACCGCGTACTACAACTCCGGCGCCGAGCCGCTGCGCGCCGCCGGCACCGACCCGGACCTGCCGATCCTCGCCCGGGCCGGCTACACCTGGCAGGGCTGGGACAAGGCCGCCAACACCTCCGCGGTCGAGCCGCCGGCCCGGCACGCGCAGTCCACCGACCAGGACTACTACGTCAGTTGGAACAACAAGCAGGCGCCGGGCTTCACCTCCGCCTGGGGCAACGGCGCCGTCCACCGGGCCGATCTGCTGGACGCCCGGGTGAAGGCACTGACCCAGCGCGGCGGCGTCACCCGCACCGACCTGGTCAAGGCGATGGAGGACGCCGCCAACGTCGACCTGCGGGCCGATCGGGTGCTGCCCGAACTGCTCGCGGTGCTGGACTCGGCGCCGGTCACCGACCCGGCCGCGGCCGCCGCGGTCACCGAGCTGCGGGCCTGGGCGGCGGGCGGCTCGCACCGGCGCGAGGCCACCAAGGGCGCGGGGGTGTACACCGACGCGGAGGCGATCCGGATCCTGGACGCCTGGTGGCCGCTGCTGGTCGAGGGCGAGTTCCGGCCCGGCCTGGGCGACGGGCCGTGGCGGGCGCTGACCGCCGTCGCACCGATCAACGAGACCCCCTCGGGCGGGCAGTTGGGCGGGACGTCCGGCGGCGACGACATCGCGGCGGGCGAGGCGCACAAGGGCTCGTCCTTCCAGCACGGCTGGTGGTCGTACGTGGACAAGGACCTGCGCGCGGTGCTCGGCCGGCCGGTCTCCGGCCCGCTGGACCGGACGTACTGCGGCGGCGGCGCGCTCGGCGCCTGCCGGCAGGTGCTGCTGACCACGCTGACCCAGGCGGTGGCGACCCCGGCGACCACCACGTACCCGGCGGACAAGTACTGCGCGGCGGGCGACCAGCTGTGCGCCGACTCGATCGTGCACCGGGCGATGGGCGGCATCACCGTCCCGCGGATCGCCTGGCAGAACCGGCCCACCTACCAGCAGGTGGTGGAGTTCCCGGCCCGCCGCACCGACGACCTGACCAACCTGGCCCGCGGCGCCACCGCGACCGCCTCCGACTACCAGGACGCGATCGTGGTGGCCTACCCGCCCAAGCAGGCCGTCGACGGCGACACCGGCACCCGCTGGGCCTCCAAGACGGTGGCCACCGCCTGGCTGAACGTCGACCTGGGCGGCGTCCGCAAGGTCGGCCGGGTGGTGCTGGACTGGTCCGACCAGTACGCGACCGCCTACCGGATCGACGTCTCCACCGACGGCGCCTCCTGGCGGACCGTCTACTCCACCACCACCGACGGCGGCGGCCTGGAGAACCGCTCCTTCACCCCGACCGACGCCCGGCACGTCCGGGTGGTGATGCTGGCGCGCGGCACCGACAACCGCTACTCGCTGGACGAGGTCGGCGTGTACGCGAAGTGACCCGCCGTCGGGCCCCGGGCGCTCCCGCCCGGGGCCCGACGCGTCCCCTCAGCCCGGACGGCCCGAGTGGTCCGGGTGGTCCGGGTGGTCCGGGTGGTCCGGGTGGTCCGGGTGGTCCGGGTAGTCCGGGTAGTGGCAGGCGGCGGTGTGGTCGGCCCCCGGGGCCGCGGGCCGGGCGGCGGGCGCCTCGGTGGCGCAGCGCTCGCGCCGCTCGGGGGCGAGGGCGGCGTGGACGGGGCAGCGGGCCCGGAAGGGGCAGCCGGGGTGGCGCTCGGCCGGGGAGGGCGGGTCGCCCGCCAGCAGCAGGCGGGGGCGGGCCCGTTCGGCGGCCGGGTCGGGGAGCGGGACGGCGGCCAGCAGGGCCCGGGTGTAGGGGTGGCGGGGGCGGGTGAAGACCTCCTCGGCGGCGCCGGTCTCGACGGTGCGGCCGAGGTACATCACGGCGACCCGGTCGGCGAGGTGGCGCACCACCGACAGGTCGTGGGAGACGAACAGGTAGGCCAGCCCGAGTTCGGCCTTGAGCCGTTGGAGCAGGTTGAGCACGCCGGCCTGGACCGAGACGTCGAGGGCGGAGACGGGTTCGTCCAGCACCAGCAGGTCGGGGCGGACGGCGAGGGCCCGGGCGATGGAGATGCGCTGGCGCTGGCCGCCGGAGAACTCGTGCGGGTAGCGGTCGGCGTGCGCGGGGTCGAGGCCGACCTGGCGCAGCAGTTCGGGGACGCGGCGGCGGGCCTCGGCCTTGGGGGTGCGCCGGGCGAGCAGCGGTTCGGCCAGCACGTCGCCGACCGGCATCCGCGGGTCGAGGGAGGCCGCCGGGTCCTGGAAGACGATCTGGACGCGGGAGCGCAGCCGTCGGACGGCGGCCCGGTCGAGGGCGGCGGTGTCCTGGCCGAGGAGCTCGATCCGGCCGCCCTGCGGGGCCGCCAGCCGCAGGATCTCGTACAGGGTGGTGGACTTGCCGGAGCCGGACTCGCCGACCAGGCCGAGCGTCTCGCCCCGCCGGATGTCGAGGTCGACGCCGTCGACGGCGTGCACCTCGCCCGCCCGGCGGCGCAGCAGGCCGCCGCGGCGGCGGGGGAAGCTGCGGGTGAGGCCGCGGACGGCGAGGACGCTGTCGCGGGCGGCGCGCGGGCGGGGGACGGCGGCGGGCGGGGCCGGGACGGGGTAGACCTCGGCGGGGGCGGGCCGGGTGGCGGCGAGGTGGTCGGCGCGGACGCAGGCGGCGCGGTGCCCACCGGTGCCGGCCAGCGGGGGTTCGGCGGTGCGGCAGCGGTCCTCGGCGAGCGGGCAGCGGTCGGCGAACGCGCAGCCGGGGCGGGCGGGGTCACCGGCGGCGGGCGGCCGGCCGGGGATCGGGACGAGCGGGCCGCCGCGGCCGTCGAGCCGGGGGACGGCGCCGATCAGGCCGAGGGTGTAGGGGTGGCGGGGCGCGGCGAACAGCTCGTCGACGGGGGCGGTCTCGACGATCCGTCCGGCGTACATGACGGCGACCCGGTCGGCGCTGCCCGCGATCACCCCGAGGTCGTGGCTGACCAGGAGGAGGGCGGCGCCGCTCTCCCGCCGGGCGGTGCGCAGCACGTCGAGGACCTGGGCCTGGATGGTGACGTCGAGGGCGGTGGTGGGTTCGTCGGCGAGCAGCACGTCGGGTTCGTTGGCCACCGCCATGGCGATCACGGCGCGTTGGCGCATGCCGCCGGAGAACTCGTGCGGGAAGGCGTCCAGGGCGCGGGCCGGGTCGGGGATGCCGACCAGGTCGAGGAGGTCGGCGGCGCGCCGGCGGGCGGCGGCGCGGCCGACGTCCTGGTGGATCCGGACGGCTTCGGCGATCTGGTCGCCGATCCGGTGGACGGGTGTGAAGGCGGACAGCGGGTCCTGGAAGACCATGGCGATGCGGCGGCCGCGGACGGCGGCGAGCTGCCGGGCGGGCAGGCCGAGCAGTTCCCGGCCGTCCAGCCGGACGGAGCCGCCGGTGCGGGCGGTGGCGGGCAGCAGGCCGAGGACGGCGAGCGCGGTGACGGACTTGCCGGAGCCGGACTCGCCGACCAGGCCGAGCGTCTCGCCGCGGTGCAGGTCGAGGTCGACGCCGCGGACCGCCGGGTGGCCGTCGAAGTCGACGGTGAGGTCGCGGACGGCGAGCAGCGGGGTGGTGGGCGGGGTGTTCACGGGCTGCTCCGGCGCGGCGGGGTGGTGGAACGGCGGCGGGGGCGGTGGCGGGGGCGGTGGCGCCCGGCGGCGGCCGTCGGGTCGAGGGCGTCGCGCAGGCCGTCGCCGACCAGGTTGACGGCGAGCACGAACAGCACCAGCAGTCCGGCGGCGAAGTAGAACAGCCAGGGGAAGACGGGCGCGTCGGCGGCTCCGGCGGCCAGCAGGGTGCCGAGCGAGACGTCGGGCGGGCGGACGCCGAAGCCGAAGTAGGAGAGGGCGGCCTCGCTCATCACGGCGCCGCCGACGGTCACGGTGGCGTCGATGATCAGGAAGGAGGAGACGTTCGGCAGCACGTGCCGCCAGATGATCCGGAACGGTCCGACGCCCATGTACCGGGCGGCGGCGACGAATTCGCGCTCGCGCAGCGAGCGGGTCATCGAGCGGACCACCCGGGCGGTGACCATCCAGTTGAAGACGGCGAGCAGCAGCACGAAGGCGATCCAGCCGCTGCCGCGCAGCCGCGGCGAGAGCACCGCGATCACCAGGAAGGCGGGGAAGATCAGCAGCAGGTCGACCAGGAAGGTCAGCACCCGGTCGGTCCAGCCGCCGAAGTACCCGGCGCAGGCGCCGACCAGCGAGGCCAGTCCGGTGGAGAGGACGGCCACCAGCAGTCCGATCACCAGGGACTTCTGCAGGCCGCGGACGGTCTGCGCGAACACGTCCTGGCCGAGCCCGTTGGTGCCGAACCAGTGCGTGCCGGACGGGGGTTGGCGCAGGCTGCCGTAGTCGGGGGCGGCGTAGTCCCAGGGCGTCAGGTACGGCCCGGCGAAGGCCAGCAGGAACAGCAGGGCCAGCACGGCCAGCCCGAGCAGCGCCCCGCGCGAGGCCCTCAGCCGGGCGGCGGCCAGCCGCAGCCGCCCGCGCGGCACGACCGGCTCCTCGGCCGGCTGCCGGGCGGCGGCAGCGAGTTCGGCGCTCATCCGGTCACCACCCCGGGGCCACCGAACCCGGGCCACCCGACGGCGGAGCCGGGCCGCCCGGCGGCGAACCCGGACCGCCCGGCGGCGAACCCGGACCGCCCGGCGGCGGAGCCGGACCGGTCCCCGACGTTGCCCGCTCCCCCGCCGGGGGCGGACCGCGGCCCTCCCGCCGGAAGGGGCGCACGGAGCGGCGACCGCGGCGCGGCAGCGGCGAGTTCGGCGCTCATGCGGCCCGCACCCGGGGGTCGAGCGCGGCGTGCAGGGCATCGGCGAGGAAGCCCGCGGCGAGGACCACCACGGCGGCGAAGAGGTTGACCGCGGCCACCGAGTTGACGTCCTGTTCGTTGACGGCCTGGATGAACCACTCGCCCATGCCGTGCCAGCCGAAGATGGTCTCGGTGAAGGCGGCGCCGGTGAACAGGCCGAGGAAGGCGTAGGCGAACATCGTGGTCATCGGGATGATCGCGGTGCGCAGGCCGTGCTTGAGCAGGGCGCGGCCGCGGGTGAGCCCCTTGGCCTCGGCGGTGCGCAGGTAGTCGGTGCCGAGCACGTCGAGCATGGTGGCGCGCTGGTAGCGGCTGTAGGTGGCGAGGCCGCCGAGGGCGAGCGAGAGGGTGGGCAGCAGCAGGTGCAATCCCCAGTCGGCGAGGTGGGTGCCGATCCCGCCGGCCAGGTTGGGCGTCTCGTAGCCGGTGAACGGGATCACCTCGTGCCCGGCGGCGGTCTTGGCGGCGATCGCGCCGTTCTTGAGCAGCAGGGCGAGCAGGAAGACGGGGGTGGAGAGCAGCACGAAGGAGAGCACGGTCAGCGCCCGGTCGGAGAACCGGTACTGGCGCACCGCGCTCCAGGCCCCGGCGGCGACGCCGAGCAGCATGCCGAGCAGGCTGCCGACCAGCAGCAGCCGCAGCGAGACCCAGATCCGGCGGCCGAACTCGTCGTTGACGGCGGTGCCGTGGATGGTGCGGCCGAGGTCGCCGTGCAGCAGGCCGTTCGCCCAGGTGCCGAAGCGTTCGACCACGGGGGTGCGGTCGTTGAGGTTGAGCGCGGTCAGCTGCCGGTCCACGGAGGCGGCGGAGGGGCGCGGCTGTCTGGCTTCGAAGTAGGAGCGGGGGCCGAGCGCGGTGCCGGTGAGGGCGTACGAGAGGAACACCGCTGCGGTCAGCAGGGCGGCGTAGTAGCCGAGCCGCCCCGCGAGGTATCGCGTCACGGCCTGCCCCCGGTGTGGTTCGCACACCTCTGGAACATGGTCATTTGCCTTCGCTAGTACGGGTTTTGACGCACTTTCGCGCAGCAGTTGTACGCCACGCCGGGCGGTCCGTCCAGGCCCGCCGGGTCAGCGGGTCCGTCCGGTCCGGTGAACCCGCTGGTCACAGCTGACCAGACGGGTACGGACGGCGTGTTGCGGCGGTGTTGCGCCGGGTTTCGCTTCGATCAGTTCTGCGCACGGCCCCCTGGTGGGTCGACTGACGGGCTGTTACGTTCGGCCCGCCGGCACCGACTTGGCTGCCCACCATCAAGTGCCGCCACACCCGGCGGCCCCCGACTCTTCGAAATCCGAGGACTCCCCCGATGCGCACACCGCCCGCCGCCCGCCGGACCGGCCGCGCCGCCGCCGCGGCCCTCGCCGTCCTCCTCACCGCGACCGCCTGCAGCTCGGCGGGCGGCTCCGGCGGTGACGTGGCCAAGACCGTCTCCCCCACCGTGGACGCCGAGGACGACAACCCGCAGCCGCCGGAGAACGTCAAGGACGGCGGCGAACTGCGGCTGCCGCTCCAGCAGTGGATCACCCAGTGGAACCCGTACCAGGTCGACGGCAGGTACGGCGACGCGGTGGAGATCATGGGCTACGTGGAGGCCAAGCTCTTCCGGATCGACGCCAAGGGCGGCTACCACCCCGACCCGTCGTACCTGGTCTCCGCCGAGGTCACCTCCACCTCGCCGCAGGTGGTGACGTACAGGCTCAACCCGAAGGCGGTCTGGTCGGACGGCACCCCGATCGGCTACCGCGACTTCGCGGCGGTCTGGAAGACCTCCAACGGCAAGGACCCGGCGTACAACATCGCCGACCCCTCCGGCTACGAGCAGATCTCCGCCGTCGAGCAGGGCGCGGACCCGAGCGAGGTCGAGGTCACCTTCGCCGAGCCGTACGCCGACTGGCAGAACCTGTTCAACCCGCTGCTGCCCGCCGCCGGCATCTCCGCCCCGCAGGACTTCAACGAGGGCTGGGTGGAGAAGACCCCGGTCTTCGGCGGCCCGTTCGTGGTCGCGAACGCCGACAAGACCGCGCAGACCGTCACCCTGACGCCCAACCCGCGCTGGTGGGGCCCTAAGCCCAAGCTGGACCGGATCACCTACCGGGTGCTGGACGCCGCCGCGATCACCCAGAGCTTCCTGAACAACGAGATCGACTTCGCCTCGGCGGGGAGCGCCGCCGCGTACGGCCAGCTCAAGGACGCCCCCGACACCGCGATCCGCACCGGCACCCCCTGGGACGAGGTGCACATCTCCTTCGGCGGCAACGGCCCGCTCGCCGACCAGAAGGTCCGCCAGGCGCTCGGCCGGGCGCTGGACCGCGCCTCGCTGATCAAGATCGCCAACAAGGGCGTCCCGGTGGAGTTCAAGCCGCTCGGCAACCACCTGTTCATGACCAACCAGAACGGCTACCGCGACAACTCCGCCGACTGGGCCGCGTACGACCCGGCCGTCGCGCAGAAGTGGCTGGACGAGGCCGGATGGAAGGACGCGGGCGGCGTCCGCAGCAAGGACGGGCAGCAGCTGGAACTGCACTACGTGCTGAACGACGCCTCCAACCAGGCCCAGATCGACCTGGCCACCGCCGTGCAGAACATGCTCCAGCAGGTCGGCGTCAAACTGACCGTCGACAAGGTGCCGAGCAAGGAGTACTTCACCAAGTACGTCAACCAGGGAAAGTTCGACCTGGCCAGCTGGCGCAACACCGACTCCTTCCCGCTCTCCCAGACGGTGGCGATCTACCGCGCCCCGCAGGGCGACAACGTGTTCGGCAACTACTCGAAGCTCAGCACCCCCGAGATCGACACCCTGCTGCGCAAGGCCGCCGCCACCCTCGACCCGGCGCAGGCCGCCGAGCTGTACAACCAGGCGGACGCGAAGATCTGGGAGCTCGGCCACACCGTGGAGCTCTACCAGCGCCCCAGCATCGTCGCCGTCCGCAAGGGCCTGGCCAACTACGGCGCCGGCAGCCTGGCCAGCACCGTGATCACCTCGGTCGGCTGGCAGAAGTGACCGCCCGGACCGGTGCCGGCCGGTGGCGGGCCGGTGCCGCCCGCGGCGGGCGGCACCGGACGGCACCGGTCGGCTCAGCGGTGCTTGAACTCCTCCAGGGCCTCGAACACCGTCCGCCGCATCGCCTCGCCGCCGACGTGCCCGGAGTCGTCGAAGACGTGCAGCCGGGCGTCCGGCCACGCCTTCGCCAGCTCCCACGCGGTCTGCACCGGGGAGCCCATGTCGTACCGGCCGTGCACCAGCACGCCCGGGATGCCCGCCAACCTGGGCGCCCCGCGCAGCAGTTGGTCCTCCGCCAGCCAGGCGCCGCGGCTGAAGAAGTGCGCGCAGATCCGGACGAAGGCGATCCGGGCGTCCGCCTCCCGGGCGCCGTACATCCCGGGGACGCCGTTCGGCTCGTCCGAGACCACCGCGTCCTCCCAGGCCAGCCAGGCGTCGGCGGCGGCCGCCCGCACCGCCCGGTCCGGGTGCTCCATCCGGCGCGCGTAGGCGGCCAGCAGGGCGTACACGTCGCCGTCCCAGGCGTGCTCGGGGACGGCGGCCCGGAAGCGGTCCCACGCCTCGGGCTTGAAGGCCGACACCCGGTGGTAGAGCCAGTCGGTCTCGGCCCGGCGGGTGGTGGTGACCGCCTGGAGGACGATCTCGCTGACCCGTTCCGGGTGCTGCTGCGCGTAGGCCAGGATCAGCGTGCAGCCCCAGGAGGCGCCGTCCAGCAGCCAGCGTTCGATGCCCAGGTGCGCGCGCAGCCGCTCCATGTCGTCGACCAGGTGCTGCGTGGTGTTCAGCGCCAGGTCCGCGGCCGGGTCACTGGCGTGCGGGGTGCTGCGCCCGCAGTTGCGCTGGTCGTAGCGGACCAGCCGGTAGCGCGCCGGGTCCCAGGCCCGGGTCGGCCGGTCCGGCGTGCCCGCGCCGGGGCCGCCGTGCACGTACAGGGCGGGCTTGCCGTCGGGGTTGCCGAGCTGCTCGTAGTAGACGCGGTTGCCGTCGCCGGTGTCGAGGAACCCGCGGTCGTAGGGGGTGGTCGGCGGGTGCAGGAGGTCGTCCAAGGAGGTCGCAGACATGACGGACGAGCCTAACCGCCTTCAGCGGGAGCACAACTGAATACCCGTCACCCCCGGTCACGTGGTCGACCGGGGGTGACGGGGGCCGGGCCGGACGGGGGCCGGACGGGGGCCGGGCGGGGGCCGGACGGGGGCCGGACGGGGGTCGGGCGGGGTGTCAGTCCCCGGGGGCCTCGGACCGCTCCGCCGCCGTCGTGCGCCAGGACATCTCGATCTCCAGCTCGACCTCGTCGCCGTCCAGTTCGACCTCGATCTCGGTGTGGAGCTCCTCGGGGATGCGCAGGGTCAGCCGACCGGGCCCGAGGGCCAGCTCCGCCTGGCCGCCCCGCCGGATCGCGGCGGCCAGCGCCTCCAACTGGTCGGCGGCCTCGGCGCGTGACAGTGCGCGCTCCTGCGTGAACTCCAGGTCTTTCACGGCAACCCTCCCGGTCGCACGGGGACAGCGGACTCCCTCCCCATCCTGCGTCCTCCCCGGTCCGTGGGCGCGGGGAGCACCGCCGGGCGGCGACCGGCCGTCCGGGTTAGCGTGGGACCGGGCCGAGGCCGGGGACGTTCCGGGCACCGGCCCCCGGTCGCGGTACCGGCGGCCGGGCGACGCCCTCTTGGAGCTGACGTGAACGACCTGTCCCACGCCCCGGAAGAGTCGGAAGAGCTCGGTCCGATCGACTACCTGGTGATCTCCTTCCCGGGCAGCCGACTGACCGGCGAGGGGCTGCCGCTCCTCGTCGACCTGGTCGACCGCGCGATCATCCGCGTCCTGGACCTCACGTTCCTGCGCAAGGACGAGGACGGAACGGTCGCGGTGGTCCAGGTCGCCGACCTGGACGGCGACGGCCGCCTCGACCTCGCCGTCTTCGAGGGCGCGTCCTCCGGCCTGCTCGGCGACACCGACCTCGACGAGGCCAGTGCGCTCCTGGAGCCGGGCGACAGCGCCGCCGTCCTGCTGTACGAGAACCGGTGGGCGGCGCCGCTGGCCGCCGCGCTGCGCCGGGCCGACGCCCGGATGGTCGCCGGCGGGCGCGTGCCGCTGCAGGACGTCGTCGAGGTCCTCGACACCATCGAGGCGCTCGGCTCGACCCGCTGACCGCCCCCGGCCCGCGCCACCGGACGGGCCGGCCCCACCGACCGCCTCCGAGGGAGGACGCACATGCCTGGACTGCTCCGCGGAGTGGCCCGTACCGCCGTCGTCGCCGGGACCGCCACCGCCGTCTCGAACCGGGTGTCCCGCCGCCAAGCCGGCCGCTGGGCCCAGCAGGGCGACACCCGGTACGCACCCCCGCCCGAAGCACCCGCCCCCGCACCCGTCGCGCCGCCTCCGGCCGCCGCGCCCGCTGCCCCGGCCGCATCGAGCATGGACCAGAAGCTGGAGCAGCTCCAGCAGTTGGCGGCGCTCAAGGAGCAGGGCGTCCTCACCGACGACGAACTGGCGGCGCAGAAGGCCCGGATCCTCTCCGGCTGAGGCCCGCGGCGTTCCGCCCCGCTGGCCCGGACCCTCCCGCAGGGGGTCCGGGCCACCGGGGCGGAACGGGGGAACTACTGCTGCCAGAGCTGGAGTTCGGAGAGCTGCCCGGCGGGCCAGCCGGTGTTGGCGGTGACCTGGACCCGGACGTAGCGGGCCTGGGCGGCGGGGAAGGCGATGGTGACGGTGTTGTCGGCGGCCGGGTCGAAGAGGTAGGGGGCGGACGCCTTCAGCGGGGTGAAGGCGGTGCCGTCGGTGGAGCCGAGCAGGGTGAGGGTCTGGGTGCGGGCGCCCCAGCCCGCGGGCAGCCGCAGCACGGCGCGGGAGAGCGTGCGGGTGGTGCCGAGGTCGACCTGGGCCCACTGCGGGAGGGCGTTGTTGGTGCTCTCCCAGTAGCTGGCGCGGTTGCCGTCGGTGAGGTTGCCGGAGCCGTACACGTCGGTGTGCGAGGACTCGGCGGTGGGCCGGCCGGCCGCCAGGTCGGTCGCGGGCGGGGCGGAAGTGCCTTGGAAGCGCAGGCTGTTGAGGTTCCATCCGCCGGTGTCCTGGACCAGGGTGAGCACCTGGCGTCCGGCGGGCAGGGTGAGCCGGGCGGTGGCGTCGGCCCAGGTCTGCCAGTCGCCGGTGGCGGGCAGGCCGACGGCGCCGGTGAGGTTCGTACCGGTGGCGTCCGCCAGGTGCAGGGCGCCGGTGACGGCGGCGGGCGCGGCGTACCGGAGGGTGAGGGTGTACGTTCCGGCGGTGGCGACGTCGACGGTGTAGCGCTGCCACTGGCCGCCGGAGGTCCAGCCGAGGCCGTAGCCGCCGCCGGTGTCGGTGATCGCCTCCAGGTCGACGCCGTCGGCCCGGTAGCCGTTGGCGGTGCCGTTGACGGTGTTGACGAAGTAGCCGGTGCCGGGGCCGCCGGTGTCGTAGTCCTCGGCCTGCACGGTGCCGGGCACCGCGGCGGGCGAACCGCCGTACGGGGCTTCGGGGTCGGCACCGCCGCCGCCCCAGCTGTTGCCGCTCGCGGTGACGGCGAAGGCGGGCGAGTTGTTGCGGTAGGCGGTGGCGCCGGGGGCGCTCAGGCCGGTGACGGTGTTGTCGGTGAGGGTGGCCGAGCCGGTGGGCGCGGGGTAGAACGGCGGGGCGACCACGAAGCCGTTGCGGCCGGGGGAGGTGACGGTGTTGTCGCGCAGCACGGTGTTGGTGGAGGCGGACAGGCCGACGCCGTCGTACAGCGGGTTCAGCACGGTGTTGCCGGTGACGGTGACCCGGTCGACGGTGCCGGTGTTCTGGCCGTCGCCGCCGTTGCCGACGTGCAGCGCGGGCTGGCCCTGGTCGTAGCCGTTGCCGCCGGAGCGGACCACGGTGTTGGCGTTCAGGGTGGCGCCGAGCAGGTCGCTGCCGTTGACGCCGAACCGGCCCGCGCCGAGGCCGATGTAGCGGGCGGTGTCGGAGATCAGGTTGTGCTCGATCAGGTGGCCGCTGCCGCCGTAGACGCCGATGCCCTTGCCGCCCCAGGGTGCGACGACCGTGTTGCGGGTCATGGTGATCCGGGCCATCGGCGTGTAGTACGTCCGGTTGCCGTTGCCGTCGGTGTTGTAGTTCACCGAGTTGACGGCCATGCCGTCGTCGCCGGTGCCGCGGACGAAGTTGTTCGCGGCGGTGATGTCGCTGCCGACCGAGTTGCCGAGCGAGACGTTGTTGACGTTGATGCCGTCGGCCCAGACCGCGGTCACCCGGGCGTTGCGGACGCTGCCGTTGGTGCCGGACGCCCAGTAGCCGGACTCGACGTGCTGGCTCCAGATGCCGTCGGCGCTCCAGCCGTCGCCGGTGGTGTCCATCGCCCCGCCGCCGCCGTCGACCGTCTCCCGGCTGGTGGAGTCGGAGTCCAGGTGGAAGCCCTGGACGTGGGTGGAGGTGAGGTTGAACAGGGCGGCCAGCGGCGTGCTGTTGGGCAGCGGGACGTCCCGGTAGATCGTCGAGTACCACTGGCCGGCGCCGACGATGGTGATGCCCTTGGCGGTCAGGCCGGTGGTGCCGCGCAGGTAGAAGGTGCCCGGCGGGATCCACAGGGTGCGCTGCTGGGCCTGCGCCTGGTCGATGCAGGTCTGGATGGCGGCGGTGGAGTCGACGGCGTCGGGCGCGGCCGAGCCGTTGGTCGGGGTGCTGCTCGCGACGGCGCCGCAGTCGGTGATCGACAGCGATCCGGCGGGCCGGGCGGCGGGCGGCGGCGGGTTCTCCGCGTCCAGCACGTCGATGTCGTAGTACGCGGCGGTGTTGGCGGCGTCCTTGCGCAGTTCGACGGTGCTGCCGGGGGCGATCGGGGGGCCGGTGACGAAGGTGTGCGCCTCGTCGAAGAAGTCGCGCGGGTCGCCGTCGGCGGGGTTCTGGTCGCTGCCGTTGTAGTGGCCGTCGCCGCCCTCGTAGAACCAGCTCTGCCGGGAGTTGAGGTTCAGCGCCTGGCGGAACGCCCCGTCCACGTACAGGTTCAGGGTGGCGGTGCTGCCGCCGCCGGCCGCGGAGTCCGGGATGCTCTCGCGCAGGTTGATCGCGCTGACCGGCCCGCCGGTGGTGTTCGTCCAGCGCACCCCCTGCCCGGTGGCCGCCAGGTGCACGTACGCGTGGCCGGAGGCTTCCAGCGCGGCGCTGGAGTACCGGGTGGTGGGCGTGGCGGTCAGCGCGACGACGGCGGCGCCGCCGGTCGGGGTGCCCGCCTCGGCCTCGAACTGGACGAACGGGAGGGTGGCGCCCGCGCTGTCGGCCGCGGCGGCGGCCGTGGTGGTGACGGCGGTGGCGGTGGCGAGGGCGGTGGCCAGCAGCGCGGTGGTGGCGAGCAGGGCGGTGCGGGCGCGGCGCGGGGCGGCGGGCGGTCTCATCGGGTCCCTTCCTGGGCGTGCGCGGGGCGCGCTCCGCGGAGGCGCGGGCGCGTGGGGCGGGGAGCGGCGGGACAGCAGCGAACGTAATCCCGTTGACATGAATCCGCAATGCCCGGATCGGATCGCGCAAAATCCCAACTACCCGCGCGCACGCCGCAGTCAGCGCCCCGGGCGGCGCCGCCCGTCGGCCGGCACCACCCGGGTGCGGTCGGTGCCGGGCGGCAGCGCCGCGTTCAGCGCGTCGTACGCGGCGTTCAGCGCCTCGCCCTTGCCGAGCCGGGTGTTCGGGCGGCGGCGCTGGACCAGGTGGATCGCCGGGTCCCGGACGGCGGCCCAGCGGACGATGTCGCCGGTGCGGTCCGCGGAGTCGTCGTCGATCACCCAGATGTGCGCCTCGGGGCAGGAGCGGCGCAGGTGGACCAGGGTGTCGCCGATCACCGCCTCCTCGTCCCGGCAGGGCACGAACAGGTGCCACTCGTAGTCGGCCGCCTTGCCGGGCCGCCGGGTGCGGCGCACCAGCAGCGCGGCCCGGTCGGCCAGGGCGAGGAAGGTGGGGTGGTCGACGGGGTCGACGGCGGTGACGCCGGCCAGCAGGTGCGCCATGCCGAACTCCTCGACCCGGGCCCGGGTGCGCGGGTGCAGCGGCAGCAGCACCGGGCGGCCCGGCGCGGACGGCGTCGGCCCAGTCACCGACCGCACCACCGCGCGCCACCGGGCACCGGCCGCGCACCGGCCGCGCACCGGGGTACGGCTGGGGGTGCCGGAAGGCGGTGGCGGTGGCGGTGGCGGGCGGGCCGGGTCACCCCAGGCCGAGGGCGGCGCGCAGCCGTCCGCGGGTGGCGGCGGCGGCCTCCCGGGTGACGGGGTCGTCGCTGCCGAGGGCGTCGCCGAGCAGCAGGTCGGCGGCGGCGACCACGGCGGCGGGGAGGACGACCTCGCGCAGGCCGAGCAGTTGGGCGGCGGCCTGGTGCCCGAGCGACGGCGGGTCGGCGGGCCGTACCTGGGGGCCGGACGGCCGTCCCGGCGGGGCGGGCGGGCGGCCGTGCGGATCGGCGGGGTCGGGGACGCGCGGGGGCGCCGACACCGGGTGCCCGCCCTGCGGGCGGCGCGGTTCGTTGATCACGGGCATGTTCCGTCCAACGGGTCACGGGCCGCGACGGTTACGCGGCCGGAACGTTCGGGTGGCCCGACGGGCCGGGCGGAGCCGGGCCCGGGCGGGGGTTCAGGAGGCGTGCCGGTCCCGGGTGGCGGCGGGTGCGGGGGCGCCGAGGGCGGGGCGTTCGGGGCGCGGGGCCAGCGTGCGGATCCCGGCCGGGGCGCGGGCGGGCTCGGCGGTGCTGTGCGCGGCGCGGATCCACCGGGCCAGGGCGTGGGCGAACTCCGGTCCGATCGCGGCGGCGTGCTGCAACTGGTCCAGGTCCCCGGGCCGGAGCGGCACTCCGGCCTCCGAGAGGGCGGCCAGCAGGGGTTGCAGCTGCGTCCACTGGAGGCGGACCACGGGCAGCGGGCTGGTATGTGCAGGCTCTGTCACGCCCGTTCCAACTTCCGACCCCCGCCGGGGTCACGGCCGGTCCGCCCGGTTCCACCGCAGGGTGCAACGGCGCTCCGGCCGCCCGGGAGGACGACCCGGAGACGACCCGGGGACGACCCGGGGACGACCCGGGGACGGCTCGGGGGCGGCTCGGGGGACGACCCGGGGACGGCTCGGGGGACGGCCCGCCGTCAGCGGAGGCGCAGCCCGGCCAGCCGCCGCAGCGCGAGCCCGCCCAGCAGCGCGGCCCCGGCGGCGAGCAGCGCGGCGGTGAGCGGTTGCGGCCCGCCCGCCCCGGCCCACAGTGCTCCGGCGGCCGTCAGGACGGCCAGCAGGGCGACGGCGACGACCAGCGGGCCCGGACGGGCGGCGAGCCGGACGGCCCGCCCGGGCCGGCGGCGCAACCGCCGGTCCAGGCGGGGGTCGGTTCGGCGCAGGTGGTGTTCGATCTCGGCGAGCAGGACGCGTTCTCGGGCGGTGAGTCGGGTGTCCATCGGGGTCCGCCACCTCTCCGGGCGTCAGCCGGGGTTGCCGGGCAGTGCGGTCCGCCGGCCGGCGGACCCGACGGGCAGCGCGGTGGCGGACCGGGTGGCGGGCGCGGTCCCGGGGTGGCGGCGGAGCCAGTACGGGTTGTCGTGCGGGAGCCCGCCGCTGACCCGGCCGTACATGCCGCAGGTGGCGATCAGCAGGCCCGCCGCGAAGCTGAACAGGACGTTCGGGACGCGGAAGGCGAGCAGGTTGGCCGGGGAGTCCAGCAGCGCGAGGTTGACGAACCCGCTGAGCACGAACAGCGTCCCGACCGCGATGGTGACGGTGGAGGCGGTGCGCCCGCCGATCAGGGCCGCGGCGAGCAGCACGGCGGCGGTGACGATCGAGACGGTGCTGAGCAGGCCATTGCCGGAGAGTCCGGCGACGCGTTCGCCGCGCGTCCCGAAGTAGGGCAGGCCGTCGGCGAGGCCGAGGGCGCCGAAGGCCAGCAGCACCAGGGCGCACAGGCCGGCCCCGAGGCGGTGGGTCCGGGACAGCCGGCGGTCGGCGGTGGACGGGTCGTGGCGTTCCATGGCGGTTCTCCTCTCGCTGCGGCGGGCCGGGCCCTCCGCGGTTGCCCCTCCTGCCGGAAAGGCTTCGCCGTCGACCGGGCGGACGTCCTCCCGCAACGCTGGTGCAGCGCTTCGGGACCGTCCGGCGCTCCCTCACCGCCGCCCTCGACCTGGCCACCCGAGCCGTCACCCGCTGACCACGCCCCCGGCAAGCCGGACCCCACCCGCCTCGGGCACGGCTCGGTGACACCGCCGACCGCCCTCGGCCCGGTGACTCAAGCCCCCGCCCCATCAGCCCCCGCCCCATCCGTTCGTCGTCCGGCTCCGAATCACCCGGTCGTCCCCTGAGCGAGGAGGTCCGGTGATCGAGGTGGTGCGGGAGATGCGGACGGTGTGCCCGGCGGGCGGGGTGCTGGAGTACCTGGCGGACTTCGGGCACGCCGCCGAGTGGGATCCGGGGACGGTGGAGTGCGTCCGGTTGGGGGCGGGCGGGTCGGTGGTGGGGGCGCGGTGGCAGAACGTGTCGGTGTTCCGGGGGCGGCGCAGCGAGTTGGTGTACCAGCTGGTGGCCCGGGAGTCGGACCGGTTGGTGTTCGTCGGGCGGAACCGGACGGTGACGGCCACCGACGAGATCCTGGTGGATCCGGACCGGGACGGGGCCGGGGCCGTGCTGCGCTACCGGGCCCGGTTGCGGTTCCACGGGCTGGCGCGGCTGGCGGAGCCGTTGCTGCGGCGGGAGTTCGAGCGGTTGGCCGACGCGGTGGAGCAGCGACTGCCCGAGGTGCTGGACCGGCTCTGACCGGGGCCGGGCCGGGTGGTGGCCCGTTCGGAGCAATCCGGGCGGGGGGCGGCGCCGAATGCGGGCTGTGAGGGCCGCCGCGGGCGGTCCGCGAGCAGGGGAGGATCGACGTGACGACACTCGGCACCGTTTCCGCCGGGGGGTCCGTCCCCCCGGCGCCGCGCCGCCGGCCGCCGGTGCGGCGGGTGGCCGTGGTGGGCGCGGGGGTGGCGGGGCTGAGCGCGGCGTACGCGTTGGCGCGGGCCGGGGTGGCGGTGGAGCTGTTCGAGGCGGACGGTCGCCTGGGCGGGCACGCGCACACCCAGCGGACCACCGCCGCGGACGGCCGGGAGCTGGCCCTGGACACCGGTTTCCTGGTGCACAACACCCGTACCTACCCGGAACTGGTGCGCCTGTTCGGTGAGTTGGGGGTGCGGACGCAGGAGAGCGACATGAGCATGTCGGTGTCCTGCGCGGGCTGCGGTCTGGAGTACGCGGGCGCCCGCGGCCCCTCCGGGCTGCTGGCCACGCCGGGCAACCTGGCCCGCGGCCGGTACCTGCGGATGCTCGGCGAGGTGCCGCGCTTCCACCGGCTGGCCCGCGCCCTGCTCGCCGACCCGGAACAGGACGGCCGGGGGCCGGACGACCGGGGGCGGAGCGGACAGGAGCAGCCCGAGCCGAGCCTGCGCGAGTTCCTGGCCGGGCACGGCTTCTCGGCGTACTTCACGCAGCACTTCATGACGCCGGTGGTGTCCGCGGTCTGGTCCTGCGCGCCCGACCTGGCCGGTGACTACCCAGCCCGCTACCTGTTCGCGTTCCTGTCCAACCACGGCCTGTTGAGCGTCACCGGCTCGCCGACCTGGCGCACCGTGGTCGGCGGCTCGGCCGCGTACGTGGAGCGGATCGCCGCCCACCTGGCCGCGCACTCCGGCACCGTGCACCGGTCCGCGCCGGTGCGCGCGGTGCGGCGGCACCCGGACGGCGTCACGGTGAGCACCGAGGACGGGCGGTCCGCGCCGGCGGACGCGGTGGTGGTCGCCGTCCACGCCGACCAGGCGCTGCGACTGCTGGCCGACCCGACCCGGGCCGAGCAGGAGGTGCTGGGCGCCTTCGCCTACTCCCGCAACCCGACGGTGCTGCACCGGGACGCCTCGCTGCTGCCCCGGTCCGCCTGGGCCCGCGCGTCCTGGAACTACCGGATGCCCGACTGCGACGCGCCCTCCGACCGGGTCCGGGTCAGCTACCACCTGAACCGGCTGCTGCGGCTGGGCGGCGCCGAGGACTACCTGGTCACCCTGAACGAGGACGGCCACTCCCCCGTCCCCGAGCCGCTGGTGGTCTCCCGCACCGTCTACGAGCACCCGATCTACACCGCCCGCACGGTCGCCGCCCAGCGGCGGCTGCCCGAACTGGCCACCGGCCGCACCGCGTTCGCCGGGGCGTACCACGGCTGGGGGTTCCACGAGGACGGCTGCCGCTCCGGCCTGGCCGCCGCCCGCCGACTGCTGGCGGCGGTCGCCCCGTGAGCCTGAACGACCCCTCGCACGCGCCGGACGCCGCACCCGCCGCACTGCCCGGCCGGTGGGGCGCGGTGCTGTACGAGACCCGCACCACGCACGTCCGGGCCGAGCCCCGCCGGGTCTTCCGGCACCGCGGCTACCTGTGGCTGGTCGATCTCGACCGGCTGCCCGAACTGCCGTGGCCGCTGCGCCCGTTGGCCCGCTTCCTGCCCCGCGACCACACCCTCGACGGCAGCCCCGACGGCAGCCCCGACGAGAGCCCCGGCGGCATCCGGCGCGACCTGGAGCGCCACCTCGCCGCGCACGGCCTGGAGCTGGGCGGTGGCCGGGTGCTGATGCTCACCCAGGCCCGCTCGCTCGGGCACGTGTTCAACCCGCTGACGGTGTACTGGTGCCGGGACGCGGCGGGCGCGCCGCTGTGCACCGTCGCCGAGGTGCACAACACGTACGGCGGGCGGCACCGCTACCTGCTGCGGGCGGACGCCGCCGGGTGGGCGCGGAGCCCGAAGGAGTTCTACGTCTCGCCGTTCCTGCCGCTCGACGGCCACTACGACCTGCTGCTCCCCGAACCGGATCCGCACCCGCGCCCGGCGCCGGACCGCGCCGGAGCCGGAACCGGAACCGGCTCCGAACCCGGAGCCGGGACCGCCCGCCTGCACCTGGCCGTCCGGCTGGAGCTGCCCGGCGGGCGGGCGTTCACCGCCACCGTGACCGGCACCGGCCGCCCGGCCGGCCCGGCCGCGCTGCTGCGGGCCGTCGTCCGGCACCCGTTCGCGACCTTCGCGGTCAGTTTGCGGATCCGGACCCAGGGCATCCGCCTGTGGCTGCGCGGCCTGCCCGTCCACCCCCGACCCACCGGCCCGCCCACCGGCCCGCCCGCCGGTCGGCCCACCGGTCGGCCCGGCACCCGTCCGGCCGGCCGCCCCGACACCCGTCCCCGTCCCCGTCCCCGCACCGGAGAGGCCCCGCCCGCATGACCGTCACCACCGCCCCGCTCCCGTCCGCCGTCGACCCGGTGCGCTGGCCGGACGTCGCCCGGGTGCCGCACGCCCCGCTGCGGGCCGCGGCGGCCGGACGGCTGCTGCGCCGGGCGGCGGCCCGGCGCGGCCTGCGGGTCGAACTCCCGGGCGGGCGGCCGCTGTTGCCCGCCCCGCCCGGCGCGCCGGTGCTGCGGCTGCACCGCCCGGAGGCGTTCCTGCACCGGGTCGGCGCGGGCGGGCTGATCGGCTTCGGCGAGTCCTACCAGGCGGGCGACTGGGACAGCCCCGACCTGGCCCGGCTGCTGACCGTGCTGGCCGCCCGCCCGGAGACCCTGGTGCCGCCCGGCTCCGGCCTGCTGCGCCGGCTGTACGTGCGGCGGCCCCCGGCGGCGGAGCTGTCCACCGCGGACAACGCGCAGCACAACATCCACCGGCACTACGACCTGTCGAACGAGCTGTTCGCGCTGTTCCTCGACCCGACCCTGTCGTACTCCTCGGCGGTGTTCTCCGACCCGTCCCCCGCCACCCGCTGGGCCGACCTGGTGCCCGCCCAGCACCGCAAGATCGACCGGCTGCTCGACCTGGCCCGGGTCGGCCCCGGCACCCGGCTGCTGGAGATCGGCACCGGCTGGGGCGAACTGGCCCTGCGGGCCGCCGCCCGCGGCGCCCGGGTGACCACCCTGACCCTCTCCGCCGAGCAGCTCGTGCTGGCCCGCCGCCGGATCGCCGACGCGGGGCAGTCCGAGCGGGTCGACGTCCGGCTGTGCGACTACCGGCAGGCCCGGGGCTCGTACGACGCGATCGTCAGCTGCGAGATGATCGAGGCGGTCGGCCGCCCGTTCTGGCCCGCCTACTTCACCGCCCTGGACGGGCTGCTCGCCCCCGGCGGCCGGGTCGCCCTGCAGGCCATCACCATGCCGCACGACCGGATGCTGGCCAGCAGCGGCACGTACACCTGGATCCTCAAGTACGTGTTCCCCGGCGGCCAGATCCCCTCGCTGCGGGCGATCGCCGACACCGCCGCCGCGCACACCCGGCTGCGGGTGGACAGCGCGGACGCGTACGGGCCGCACTACGCGGAGACCCTGCGGCTGTGGCGGGAGCGGTTCACGGCCGAGGCCGGGCCGGTCGCGGCGCTGGGCTTCGACGAGGTGTTCCGGCGGATGTGGGAGCTGTACCTCGCCTACTCGGAGGCCGGGTTCCGCTCCGGCTACCTGAACGTCCACCAGGTGCTGCTGAGCCGGGACGGCCTGCGGTGAACGCCGCCGCGTTCGGCGTCGGCGCGGCCTGCGCCGCGGGCGTGGCGCTGCTCGTCATGCTGGCCGCGTTCGCGGTCGGGGTGCGCACCGGCCGGCACCGCGGCGTGGACGTGGCCTGGGGCCTGGCGTTCACCGCCGTCGCGCTGGCCGGCTGCGGGCTGTCCGCCGGGTACGGCGACGGGGGCCGCCGGGCGCTGGCCACCGTCCTGGTCGCGGTCTGGGGCCTGCGGCTGGCCGCCCACCTGTGGTGGCGGGCCCGCGGCCTGCCCGAGGACGCCCGGTACGCCCGGATGCTCGCCAAGGCCCCCGCCGGCCCGGCCCGCACCCGGTACGCGCTGCGGATCGTCTACCTGCTGCAGGCCGCCCTGGTCTGGTTCGTCGCGCTCCCCGTGCTGGCCGCCCAGTACCTGCCCGACCCGCCCGGCGCCACCGCCTGGGCGGGCACCGCGCTGTGGGCGGTCGGCCTGTTCTTCGAGGCCGTCGGCGACGCCCAACTCGCCCGGTTCAAGGCCGATCCGGCCCACCGGGGCCAGGTGATGGACCGCGGCCTGTGGCGCTGGACCCGCCACCCCAACTACTTCGGCGACGCCTGCGTCTGGTGGGGCCTGTTCCTGCTGGTCGCCGACCACCCGATCGGCTGGGCCTTCGTCGGCAGCCCGCTGCTGATGACCTACCTGCTCGCCTTCGGCAGCGGCAAGCCCATGCTGGAACGCCACCTGGCCACCACCGACCGCCCCGGCTGGTCCGAGTACCTGGCCCGCACCAGCCCGTTCCTGCCGCTGCCGCCGCGCCGCAGCCCCGGCCGCTGACCGGGCGCCTGGTCGGGGCCGGCCCCGGCCAGGCCCCGACCTGCGGGGGCACGGCCGGGGCCGGCAGCCGGGCGGTCGGAGCTGGCCTGTGGTGGGCCGCCCTCCGCCCTCCGCCCTCCGCCCTCCGCCCTCCGCCCCGAGTCTCCCGGCCGGCCGCCGCCACCCGACACAATGGGTCCGTGCCGAACAACACGCCGCAGCCGCCGACCATCCGGGTGCCGGCCGGGCTCGTCGTCCTGGTCGGTCCCCCGGCCTCGGGGAAGACCAGCTTCGTCCGGGCCCTGGTCGCGGGCCGCCGGATCGACGCGGAGGCCGTGGTGTCCAGCGACGCGATCCGGGCGGAACTCTTCGGCACCTCGTCCCCCGAGGAGGCGGGATCCGACGCGGCGGACGCACGGGTCTTCGAGGAGCGCGACCGCAGGATCGCCGCCCGGCTGGCCGCCGGGAAGTGCGCGCTCGCCGAGTCGACGAACGTCACCCCGCAGGCGCGCGAGCGGCTGATCGCCGTCGCCGGGCGCTTCGACGCCCCGGTGACCGTGCTGCGGTTCGACCCGGGCCTCACCGACCTCCTCCGGCAGTACACCGAGCGGGGCCGCACCGACCTGACTCCGGCGGACGTCCGCGCCTACGCCGCGGTGATGGCCCGGGACGCGAGCCCCGACCGGCTCCGCTCCGAAGGCGCGGCGGCCGTCCACGACGTCCCCGGACGCCGCCAGGCGACCACGCCCGCCGGAGCGGCCGCGCGCTTCTCCTTCGCCTGACCCGGCCGGCACACACGTCCACGACCGGGCCGGAGCGGCCGGCGCGGGAGCCGGGCGGCGCCGGTCACGG
>NZ_JBSGET010000106.1:0-29192 GCF_053603035.1 Kitasatospora sp. NPDC004272
GGCCCGCCGCCCGCTCGCCGCCCGCGGGGGCGACCGCGGGGGCGACCGCCGCCGCGTCCGACGACGACGCGCGCTCGGCGTCCGCGCTGCACCCGGCCAGCAGCAGGACCGCCGCCAGTGCCCCCGCCGCGCCCGCTCTGCGTACCCGCAGGTCCATTCCGTGCCCTCCCCGTCCTCCGGGGCGGGCCGGTCGCCCACCCCCGTGCGGCTGTGACGCGGCGGCCCCCGGAACGGACCCGTCTGCGCGGTACCGGATCGGTCACACCGCGGACTCGTCCCGGTCTCGGGCCGCCCGGGGTCGATCCCGGGGATCCGGATAAGGGCTGGGAGACTGGTCGACATGGCGAAACCTCACGTCGTGGTGATCGGTGGCGGCATCGCGGGCCTGGCCGCGGCCGCCTTCCTCGGGGACGCAGCGGTGCGGGTGACCGCGCTGGAGGCGTCCACCCGCTTCGGCGGGAAGCTGTGCGGCGGCGAGGTCGGCGGCGTCCGGGTCGACCTCGGCGCCGAGTCGATGCTCGCCCGCCGCCCCGAGGCCGTCGACCTGGCCCGGCGGGTCGGCCTCGGCGAACAACTGGAGCCGCCCAGCACCGCCAAGGCCGCGATCTGGACCCGGGAGGGCCTGCGCCCGCTGCCCGGCGGCCAACTCATGGGCGTCCCCGGCGACCTGGACGCGCTCCGGGCCTCCGGCGTGCTCACCCCCGAGGGCCTGGAACGGGCCCGCCACGAGCAGCCCGCCGCACTCGGCGAGGACGCCCCGATCGGCCGCTACATCGCCGACCGGCTCGGCCGCGAGGTCGTCGACCGGCTGGTCGAACCGCTGCTCGGCGGCGTGTACGCCGGGCACGCCGACGAGATCTCGATCCGCGCCGCCGTCCCGCAGCTGCTCCAACTCGCCCGGCAGGACGGCCCGTTGACCGCCGCCATCCGCGAACTCAGCAGCCGCGCCACCGCCACCGGGCCGGTCTTCCAGGGCCTGCGCGGCGGACTCGGCACCCTCCCCGACGCCGTCGCCGCCCACGGCCGCGCGCACGGCGCCGAACTGCTCACCGGCCACCCCGTCGACGCCCTGCGCCGCACCCCCGACGGCTGGCGGATCACCGCCGCCGGACGCGAACTCGCCGCCGACGCCGTCGTGCTGGCCGTCCCCGCCCCGCAGGCCGCCGCGCTGCTCGCCGCCGACGCCCCCGGCGCCGCCGCCGAACTGCGCGCCGTCGAGTACGCGTCGATGGCCCTGGTCACCCTCGCCTTCCGCCGCGCCGACCTCGCGGACAGCCCGCTCACCGGCAGCGGCTTCCTGGTCCCCCCGGTCGACCGGCGCAGCATCAAGGCGTCCACCTTCTCCAGCAACAAGTGGGGCTGGCTGGAGCGCTCCGCCCCCGACGCCTTCCTGCTGCGCACCTCGCTCGGCCGCCACCGCGAGGCCGCCGCCCTCGACCTGGACGACGCCGAACTCGTCGCCCGCTCGCTCGCCGACCTGCGCACCGCCGTCGGCCTGCGCGCCACCCCGTACGACCACGCCGTCACCCGCTGGCGGGACGGACTCCCGCAGTACCCCGTCGGCCACCTCGACCGGGTCGCCCGGATCCGCACCCACCTCGACGCGCTCGGCGCGATCGCCGTCTGCGGCGCCGCGTACGACGGCGTCGGCATCCCCGCCGTCATCGGCGGCGCCCGGCGCGCCGCCGAGCACCTCACCCCTGGCACCGGCAGCACCCGCGCAGAAGGGACAATGGGATCATGACCGAAAGCACTGAGCAGCCCGTGAAGAAGAAGGCCCGCGACCTCAACCAGGTCATCCGCTACACCATGTGGTCGGTGTTCAAGCTCAAGGACGCCCTCCCCGAGGACCGCACCGCGCTCGCCGCCGAGGTCGACGCCCTCTTCGAGCAGCTCGCCGCCAAGGACGTGGTCGTCCGCGGCACCTACGACGTCTCCGCGCTGCGCGCCGACGCCGACATCCTGGTCTGGTGGCACGCCGAGGACTCCGACGACCTGCAGGAGGCGTACAACCGCTTCCGCCGCACCTCGCTCGGCCGCCACCTGGAGCCGGTCTGGTCGAACATGGCGCTGCACCGCCCCGCCGAGTTCAACAAGTCGCACATCCCGGCGTTCCTCGCCGACGAGCGGCCCCGCGAGTACGTCTGCGTCTACCCCTTCGTCCGCTCCTACGAGTGGTACCTGCTCCCCGACGAGGAGCGCCGGGCGATGCTCGCCGAGCACGGCAAGATGGCCCGCGGCTACCCCGACGTCCGCGCCAACACGGTCGCCTCCTTCGCGCTCGGCGACTACGAGTGGCTGCTCGCCTTCGAGGCCGACGAACTGCACCGCATCGTCGACCTGATGCGCGACCTGCGCCCCTCCCGCGCCCGGCTGCACGTCCGCGAGGAGGTCCCCTTCTTCACCGGCCGCCGCAAGCCGGTCGCGGACCTGCTCGCAGGTCTGTACTAAAGGGAGAGCCCCGACCGGGGCTCGGGGAACGGCGAGTCCGGGTCTGCTGACGGTGCACTGCCGTTGCGTGCATCGGCTTCCGGTTCTGTTCCGGGCACGCAGCAGCACGGACCTTCGATGGCTCCGGCCGTCAGCAGCACGGACTCGCCGTTCTCCGAGCCCCCGGTTCCGCCTCAGGAGTCGAGCGCGGCGCGCAGCCGGGGGTCCTGGACGGCGGCCGGGCCGGAGATGGCGACGGCGGTGAGCAGGTCGTCGGCGGTCGCGGGGGTGTGGCGGCAGGGGAGGGTGCGCAGCAGGGTCTGCCCGGCGGGGGCGGCCCACGCGGTGTAGGCGTGGACGTCGACCCGGGCCATCAGCAGGGTGCCGCCGGTGAGGACCAGCGGGAGGGCGTACCAGGCGACCGCGGTGCGGGCGGCGGTGCCGTCGGGGGCGGTCAGCAGGACGGTGAGCAGCAGCATCGCCGCCGCCCCGACCAGGGCGTAGCGGACCTGCCGGACCGCCCGCAGGGCGTGGTCCCGGACGACGGCCGGCGTCGCCAGCCCCGCCGAGGTCAGCCGGTCGCCGATGTCGCGGACGGTGGGGTGCGCGGCCAGCACGGCCTTGAGCTGGGCGGTGCGGCACTGGCCCTCGGGGCCGATCGCGCCGATCAGCGCGCGCTCCAGGCGGCCGCGGCCCCGCGGGTCGACGACGGTGGTCCAGCCGGTGTGGGCGAGGTGCAGCCGGCCGACCCCGGCCATCCGGACCAGGGCCAGGTCGACCACCCGGGCGGGGCCGCCGGCCAGGTACGCGGTCTCGTACAGGCCGACGCCCGCGGGAAGGTGCCCGGGGTGCGGGGCGCGGCCGGTGAGGGCGTCCGCGATCGTGGCGACCCGTACCAGGCGGAGGCAGGAGAGCACCGCGGCGGCACAGGACGGGATCAGCAGCAACACCCACATGCTTTTTGTTCTAGTCCTGTGCGCGCCGGAAGCGGAACAAATAGCCGGGCCGCGATACCGAACTGTGACTCGGCGGCCGGTTCACGAACCGCCGCAACCGCCCCCGCCGCAGCTCGACCCGCAGGAGCTCGACGAGCCGCAGGAGTGCGACGAGGACCCGCAGGAGTGCGAGGAGGAACCACCGCAGGAGTGGTGCGAGGAGCCGCCCGAGTGACCGCCGGAGGAGCCGCAGGACGAGGACGAGGGCGTGCCGCACCACGCCGCCGCCCCGGCGCCGGCCGCGTACTCCGCGCCGCCGTCCGACCCGGAGGAGCGGGAGGAGCGGGTGGTCGCGGCCGGGCCGGTCAGCGCGTCCCGCAGCGCCCGGTGCTCGGACCGGCGCAGCGCGGCGGCGCCGTCCAGGGCGAACGCGCCGACCAGCTCGGCGTGCTCGGCGGCGACCTCGCGCGGCCGCCACGGGACGCTGCCGCGGACCAGCAGCAACTGGCGCCGCCCGGCCGGGGTGATCCGGCTCTTCGGGACGTAAGTGGCGATCAGGACGATGACCGTGAGCAGGACGAGCAGGAAGTACGGGACGAACGGGGGCGCGGTGGTGTCCCGGTCCGCCGAGCCCGCCCACTGGACGGTGGAGACCGTGCCGAGGACGATCGCGACCAGCAGCGCCAGCAGCACCAGCCGACGGGCCCGCCGGGCGTTGCGCAGCGCGGTGGGGTGGCGCATCAGGCCGCGGGCGGCCAGCCCGTCGCCGATCCGCTGCACCTCGGGGCTGCCCGTCACGGAGGCGCGCAGCACGGACAGGTCGCGCCCGGCCCGCCCGCCGACGGCGGTGACCAGCACGCGCTCGACCGGGTCGGACGTTCGGTCGTCGGTGACGGTGACCCGGCGGGCCCGGGAGACCACCACCCGGCCCTCGCGCTCCATCCGGACCAGCGCGGTGTCGACCGCCCGGGCCGGGCCGCCGGCCAGGAAGGCGACGTCCAGCAGCGGCTGGCCGCGGCCGGGCAGGCCCTGCGGGTCGGTGACCCGGCGGTAGCGCCGGTTGTGGACGGCGGACAGGGCGACGGTGAACGCGATCAGCGCGAACGCCAGGACGAACCGGAAGTTCCACATTCCCCCGTGGTTCCTTTCTCTGCTCCGTGGTGAGGTGCGGTTACGCGTGCGCCCGGTCGGCGCGGTCGCGGGTGCGGCGCGGCAGCAGGCGGCTCCACCGGGAGGCGGCGGGGTGCAGCAGGCGGCGCAGTCCGGGGTGCCAGGCGGCGTCCGGACGGGTGTCGAGGGCCCATGCGGCGAAGGCCCGGGCGTCGGCGCGGTGGCCGCCGGTGAGCGGCCGCCCGGCGCAGTAGCGGGCGAACAGCGGGGCGAAGTCCGCCCCGAGCAGCCCCGGCAGTTCCGGCACCAGGTGGGCGGCGATCTCCCGGCGCTTGGCGAGCAGGCCCTCGGCCTGGACGCGCAACTGCTCCGGGTCGAAGCCGGCCGGGGCCGGGGCGCCGGCCACCAGGGCGGCCAGCAGCTCCTGCTGGCGGTGCGCCAGGTGGGTGCGGGCGAGGGCGAGTTCGGCGTCCTCGCGGTCGCGGATCAGGTACTCGTGCTGCTCAGACACGGGCGGTCTCCCTGCGGTGGAGGTGCTGGACGCGGTGGAGGTGCTGGACGCGGCGGATCGCGTCGAGTTCGGCGGACAGTTCGGCGGGCGGCGGGTAGGCGCCGTCCCGCTCCAGCAGCACCCCGGGCGGGTCGGTCCGGGCGCAGAGCTCGGCCAGCACCTCCAGCACGGGGGCGGTGACGGGGTGGGTGTGGGTGTCGTGCCAGACGCCGTCGCGCTCGACGCCCCCGGCGACGTGCACGTAGGCGAGGGCCTCCAGCGGCAGCCGGTCGAGTTCGGCGGCCGGGTCGACGCCCAGGTTGACCCGGTTGGTGTGCAGGTTGGCGACGTCCACCAGCAGCCGGACGCCGGTGCGTTCGACCAGCTCGGCGAGGAACTGGGCCTCGGTCAACTCATCTCCGGGCCAGGCCAGTTGGGCGGCGATGTTCTCCAGGGCGAGCGGCACCGGCAGCTCCCGCTGGGCGATCCGGACGTTCGCGGCCACCACCCGCAGCGCCTCCCGGGTGCGCGGCACCGGCAGCAGGTGCCCGGCCTCCAGACCGCCCGCCCGGACGAACGCCAGGTGCTCGCTGACCAGCGGCGACCCGAGCGACTCGGCGACCGCGGCCAGCCGGGCCAGCCGGGCCGGGTCGGGCGCGGCGGCGTCCCCGAGGCCGAGCGAGACGCCGTGCGGGACGACGGTGACGCCGCGGGCGCGCAACTCGGCCAGCGAGGGCGGCAGGTGGTCGGCGCAGACGTTCTCGGCGACCACCTCCACCCAGTCCAGGCCGGGCAGCCGCTCCACCGCGGTGTCGATCTCGGGCCGCCAGCCGATCCCGGTGCCCAATCGCGGAATATCGGACGAAGACATATTCCACCCCCTCTTCCCGGGGTTTTCCGGCAAGCCCGACTCCCCGCAGTCGAGGGTGTATCCGCGGCGCGCCGATGCCAAGCGGGACAACGGAAACTCAGAGCTGAACTTGAGGTTCCACCGGTACTGAACGGAGTGCCGCCCGGGTGGGGGGAAATTCAGCAGCGCACGGACGAACGACTGGCTAACGTGACATGCCTATGACTTCGACGCCGTACCGCATCCGTCCGTTCGCACCCGCCGACGCCACCGACGCCGCCGCGGCCTACCGGGCCGGCCGCCCGCACCTGGTCACCACCCCCGAGGTGGTCACCTGGCAGTCCGCCCTGCCGCACTACCACCTGCTGGTCGCCGAACGGGACGGCCGGGTCGTCGGCACCGCGCGGTTCGGCCCGGTCCCCGAGAGCACCACCTCCCACCAGGGCTTCCTCAACATCAGCGTGCTCCCCGAGCACCGCGGCGCCGGCGCCGGCACCGCCCTGCTCGCCGCCGCCGAGCGGGACCTCGCCGCCCTCGGCGTCCGGGACGCGCACAGCTGGGTCGACGACACCCCCGAAGCCCTCGGCTTCGCCACCGCCCGCGGCTACCGGCGCAGCGGCCGGGCCGGCCGCTTCTCCGGCCTCGACCTCACCGCCCCGCTGCCCCCGCTGCCGCCCACCCCGCCGGGCGTCGAACTGCGCACCGCCGCCGACTACCTGGACGACCCGTACCCGATCTACCTGGTCGACATCGACGGCACCCGCGCCGAGCCCGGCGACCTGGTCCTCGACGACCAGCCGTACGAGAGCTGGCTCGCCGAGATCTGGCAGCGCCCCGACCAGGACCACACCCTCACCTCGGTCGTCCTCGCGGACGGCGAACCGGTCGCCTTCTCCGCCGCCCAGACCGACGGCCACCGCACCTACTGGTCCGCCTTCACCGCGACCCGCTCCACCCACCGCGGCCGCGGCCTGGCCAAACTCGCCAAGGTCCACGCCCTGCACCGCGCCAAGGCCCGCGGCCTCACCGCCGCCTACACCCAGAACGACGCGGACAACACCCCGATGCTGGCCATCAACGCCTGGCTCGGCTACCGCGAGTGCGCGGCCGAGTGGAAGCACACCCGGACGCTCCGCGAATAGGCTCCCGCCAGGGGGAGTTGCTGCGCTCGGCGGTGTGGTGCGGGCGGGGGTGCGGGGAACTGCGCGCGGCGGCAGGTGAACGCCTGCGAGATCGCGGGGGAGGGCGGTGAGTTGATGCCACCCCGCGATCCTGCGGTGGGTGCCTGGCTGGTCGCGCAGTTCCCCGCGCCCCCGGCTCCGCCGGTTCGCGCAGCGGTTCTCTCCGGGGCGCGGGCTACGCGACGTCCACGCCGTGGTCGCGGGCCAGGCCCGCCAGGCCGTCGGACCAGCCCTGGCCCAGGGCGCGGAGCTTCCAGCCGTCGGCGGGGTGCCGGTAGACCTCGGCGACCAGCATCGCGGAGACCGCGGGGTCGGCGGGGGGACGGAACAGCCAGTGGCCGTCGCCGCAGTGCAGTTCCACCCGGGGGTCGACCAGGTCCGCGCAGGTGCCGTCGCCGTCCGTCTCCAGGTTGATCGAGATCGCCACCCGCCGCACCGAGTCCGGGAGCCGGCCGGTGCGGATGCTCGCGCGGTGCTCCTCCGGGCGCAGCGTGACGGCGCCGTCCTCCGCGCTCGGCTGGTGGTAGAAGACGAAGTCCTCGTCGCGCCGGACCTTGCCGTCCGCGTCCAGCAGCAACAGGGTCAGGTCGGCCGCCGCGCCGCCCGCCCGGAACCGGACGCGGACCTCCTCGGCGGGCAGTACGGTGTTCTGTCCAGGCGTCAACTCCCGCGCGGAGGAAGTCCGTTGGGCGGGAACCACCGGGCCGAGCCGGCCCGGGAGGCCCTGCTCGCGGAGCAGTTCCAGCAGCATCGGGCCGTCCACCAGGGTGAGCGGCTGCCCCTCGGCGTGCTTGCGCGAGCCCGGCCCGAAGCCCGCCGTGGTGACCAGGATGCCCCGGTTGGCGCCCTGTCGCCGCATCGTCGACTCCAGGTCGCGGACGGCGCTCGGCGGCACGGTCTTCCGGTAGCGCTTGGCCTGGATGACGATCTTCCCGCCGGTGATCGGGTCCGGGTCCTCGGCCAGCACGTCCACGCCCTCGTCGCCGCTGCGCGCGGTGGTGCTGGTGCGCAGGCCCCGGCGGCGGAACAGTTCGGCGACCAGTTCCTCGAACTCCAGCGGGTCCATCTCGAACAGGTCGGGGCCCTCCCCGTCCGTGCGGCCAGCGGCGGCCCCGGCGGCCGGGGCAGCTGCGCCGGAAGGGGCTCCAACGGCCGTCCCGGCTGCGGAAGTCGGCACCTCGGCGACCGTCTCGGCCTTCTCCGGGCGGGCCGAGACCCGGCCGCCCAGCGCGCCGACCAGGCAGTCCAGCGGGGCGACCCGGTCCAGGGCGAGCGCCGCGAAGGCGTCCCGGTCGGCTTCCACGGCCAGCAGGCAGCGCTCGCCCTCCTGCCCGGTCGCCGGGTCGGTGGCGACCACCACGCCGTTCAGGGCGACCGAGGCGAGCAGCCCGTCGGGGTCGGCCCGGAACACCTCCGCGAGCACCCGCAGCGCGCACTGCGCCAGCACCTCCCGGTACAGCTCCTTGCGCTGGGCGACCGGCCGGGCGATCTCGTCCTCGCGGTCGTCGGAGCGGACGTACCGGTACCGGCCCACCGACGGCACCACCTCGTACGGCGGCAGCTCCCAGCGCACCACCAGCCGGCGGGCGGGGGCGTCCCAGGAGGTCTCGCCGTCGGCGGGGAAACCGTCCGGCCAGTCCTCGCGCCAGTCGATCACCGCCTCGAAGTACTCGGCGACCGCCGCCGGTTCGCCCGCCCGCAGCCGCGCCGCCAACTGCCCGGCCTGCGAAGTCTGTTCGGCCAGCAGCCGGTGCCGTTCGGCCGCCCACGCGTCGTACTGGGCCCGGTAGTCGGCGAGTTGGCGCTGCCGGTGCTGCTCGGCCGCCCAGGCCGCCTGCCAGTCGTACTCGAACCTGGCCCGGGCCTGCGCCGACTGCTCCTCCCACTGCCGGCGGGCCCCCGGCCGGTACGCCTGCGAACCCGTCGGGGCCGGCACCAGGTACCAGTTCTGGTCCGGCATCGGCACCGGCGCGCCCAGCGGGCCGGGGTCGAACGGCGGCACCGCCGGACGGTCCGGAACGGCCAGCGAGAACCCCGGCCCGGCCAGCCCCGCCGCCAGCACCCCGCGCAACTCGGCGACCTGCTCGTCCAGTTCGGCGGTCCGCCGGGCGGTGTCCGACTCCCGCCCCTGCTGGTACGCCTTCAGCGCCTCCCGCTCGCCCCGGGCCGCCGCCCGCTGCGCCTCCCGCCGGGCCCGCTCGTTCTCGCGCTGCGCGGCCGCCGCCGCCCTGCGCTGCGCCTCGGCGCGCCGGTGCTGCTCGCGCTGCGCCTGAGCCAGTACCGACCACACCCCGGAAGACCGCCGCCGCGCCACGCCCGCCCCACCCACGTCCAAGACCGTTCGGAAGGGCAACAGTCTTCCATGCCGCCGGGGAGCCGGGTCACCCGCAGCCGTACCCTGGCCCGACACTCCGGACGCCCACGGTTCCGGAACGCGAGACGGAAGGCCCTCGATGAGCCACACGACGGTGAACGGCGCCACGCTGCACTACGACGAGACCGGCCCGGCCGACGGCACCCCCGTCGTCCTGGTCCACGGCCACCCGTTCAACCGCACGCTGTGGGACCCGCAGGTCCGCGCGCTCGCCGCGGCCGGGTACCGGGCGATCACCTTCGACCTGCGCGGCTACGGCGAGAGCGGGGTGACGCCGGGCAAGGTGCTGCTGGCCGACTTCGCCGACGACACCGCCGCCCTCCTCGACCACCTGGGCGTCGAACGCGCGGTGGTCGGCGGCGTCTCGATGGGCGGCCAGATCGCCATGGAGTTCCACCTGCGCCACCCGGAGCGCGTGCTGGCGCTGGTGCTGTCCGACAGTTCGGCGCCCGCCGAGACCGAGGAGGGCAAGGCGTTCCGCAACCACATGGCCGACCGGCTGCTCGCCGAGGGCATGGCCGGCTACGCGGACGAGGTGATCGACAAGATGCTCGCCCCCTACAACGTCACCGCCCTCCCCGACACGGCCGCCCGGGTCCTCGCCATGATGCGCGACACCGACCCGCGCGGCGCCGCCGCCGCCCTGCGCGGCCGGGCCGAGCGCCCCGACTACCGCGACACCCTGCGCACGGTCACCGTCCCCACCCTGCTGCTGGTCGGCGCCGACGACGTCTACACCCCCGTCGCCGACTCCGAGGCCATCCGCGCCCTCGTCCCGCACGCCGACCTCACCGTCGTCCCCGACGCCGGCCACCTCCCGGGCGCCGAGCGGCCCGAACGCTTCAACGCCGCCCTGCTGGACTTCCTGCGCACCCGGCTGTCCTGACCGGGAGCCCCCGGACGCGCACGAGGGCCCTCCCCGGCGGCCGGGGAGGGCCCTCGTCGGTGCGGGAACGGGTACTACTCGGCGGGCTTCAGCGTCAGCGAGATCGAGTTGATGCAGTACCGCTGGTCGGTCGGGGTGTCGTAGCCCTCGCCCTCGAAGACGTGCCCCAGGTGGCTGCCGCACTTCTTGCAGCGCACCTCGACCCGGCGCATGCCGAGGCTGGTGTCCTCCAGGTACTCCACGGAGTCACCGGCCAGCGGCGAGTAGTAGGACGGCCAGCCGCAGTGCGAGTCGAACTTCGTCTCGCTGCTGAACAGCTCGGCGCCGCACGCCCGGCAGGCGTAGACGCCGACCGTCTTGGTGTCGGTGTACTCGCCGACGAACGGCCGCTCGGTGCCGGCCTCGCGGAGCACGTGGTACTCCTCCGGGGTCAGCTCGGCGCGCCACTCGGCGTCGGACTTCTGGACCTCGTAGCTCACGGCAGTCTCCAGCTGGGAACGGGGACGTCAGACAGCAGGTGCAACGTCCGCGAGGGCCGCCAGAATTTCCGGGCCCAGGTTGGTCACGTCGCCCGCGCCCATGGTCAGCACCAGGTCACCGGGGGCGGCCAGCGCGGCCAGCAGCGCCGGGGCGGCCGCGAAGTCGTGCTCGGCCCGGACGTCGGCGCCGGCCCGGCGGGCCGCGTCGATGATCAGCTCGGCGGTGACGCCCGGGATCGGGTCCTCGCGGGCCGGGTAGATGTCCAGAACCACCGAGGCGTCGGCCAGCGCCAGCGCCTGCCCCATCTCCTCGGCCAGCTGCTGGGTGCGGGAGAACAGGTGCGGCTGGAAGACCACCAGCACCCGGCCCGGGCCCGCCGCCTCCCGGATCGCCTCCAGGTCGGCGGCCATCTCGGTCGGGTGGTGCGCGTAGGAGTCGATCACCTGGACGCCGCGCGCCTCGCCCTTGAGCTGCAGCCGCCGCCGCACCCCGGTGTACGCGCCCAGCGCCTTCGCCAGGCCCTCGGCCGGGACGCCCAGCGCGATGCCCGCGGCCAGCGCCGCGACCGCGTTGTGCGCGTAGTGCCGGCCGGGCACCGAGACGGTGAAGGTCAGCGGCTCGCCGCCGAGCTCGACCGTCACCTCGCTGGTCATGCCGCGCGCCTCGACCTCCAGCACCCGCAGGGCGGCGTCCGCGGCGGCGCCGACCGTCACCACGTTCAGGCCCTCCCGGCCCGCCACCCGGCGGGTCAGCTCGCGGGCGCCCTCGTGGTCGGCCGAGACCACCAGGGTGCCGCCGGGCTGGATCCGGCCGACGAAGGTCTCGAAGGACTCGTAGATCTCCTCGATCGACGCGTAGTTGGCGTGGTGGTCCAGCTCCACGTTCAGCACGATCGCCACCTCGGGCGCGTACTTGTGGAAGCTGCGGTCGCTCTCGTCCGCCTCCGCGACGAAGATCTCGCCAGCCCCGTGGTGCGCGTTCGACCCCGGCGCGTCCAGGTCGCCGCCGATCGCGTACGAGGGCTCCAGGCCCAGCTCGCCCAGGCTGACCGCGAGCATCGAGGTGGTGGTGGTCTTGCCGTGCGTGCCCGCCACCGCGAGCGCCCGGCGGCCGCCCATCAGCGCCGCCAGCGCGTCCGACCGGTGCACCACCGGGACGCCCCGCTCCCGCGCGGCCACCAGCTCCGGGTTGTCGGCCCGGATCGCGCTGGAGACCACCACGCTGCTCGTCCCGGCCGGCAGGTGCTCCGCGGCGTGCCCGACGAACACCGTCGCCCCCAGTTCGCGCAGCGCCCGCACGGTCTCCGACTCCTTCGCGTCGGAGCCCGAGACGGTCGCGCCGCGCACCGCGAGGATCTTCGCCAGGCCGGACATGCCGGCGCCGCCGATGCCGATGAAGTGCGGGGCGTGCAGGTCGTGGGCGGCGTCGTTCAAGGCTGGCTCCGTACGGGCGTGAGGAGGCGGGATCGTCCGGTAGCTCCGTAAAACGCTTCACGGAGCTACGGGACGATTCTGCCCTAACCGGGAGCCCGGTCAGGTTTCGCTGGCGAACAGCTTGAGCACCGGGACGCCGACCTCGTGCCGGGCGCGGGAGGCCCAGTCCCGGTGGAAGAACTCCTCGACGAAGTGCGGCGAGGTCAGCACCAGCACCTCGTCGGCCTTGTGCTCCTCCACCACCTCGCGCAGCCGCACCAGCGGGTGCGCCCCGACCACCTCGCCGACCGCCTCCGCCCCGGCCCGCTGGAGGTGGCGCAGGCTGTGCTCCAGGGATTCGCCCGCAAGGGTGGGCGCGTCCTGCGCGTCGTCGTCGTGCTCGTGCACCGCCTTGTCCAGATGGCCGAGGGCCACGTCGTCCAGGGCGCGCAGCAACTCGTCCTGCTTGCCGCGGGGTTGCATCAGGACGACGAAGGAGACCTGCTCCTCGCCGTGGAGCGTGGTGACCAGCTCCACGTCGGCGTCGGAGAGTGCCTTCTCGATCATCAGTACGGTCTTGAACACGTGAGTCCCTTCGCTGGTGCGGGCCCCCGGGTCCGGCTCCCTGCTCCCCATTCCTTCATAGTGCCCGGAGGAAGGATTCCTCACGCTGCACACGCGCCACACGGATCACATGATCCACATCGGTCAGGATGCGTCTCATCTGTCTCAGGCGAGGGCGGGGACGCTCGGGGAGCGATCCGGATCGGTCGGTCGCAGGTAGCGGGTGAAGAGGAAACCTTTCTCCTCGATCAATGACACCAGCCGCATCGGCCGGACGTCCGGGATTCCCGGCCCGTTCACGATCCTCGGTGAATCACCCGCCGTCACCAAGGGCGCCACCGACAGGCACAGCTCGTCCAGCAGACCGTCCGCCGCGAGCTGTGCGAGCAGGCGGGGACCGCCCTCGGTGAGCTGGCGGCGCCAACCACGCTCCGTGAGCGCGGCCACCGCCCGGGGGAGGTCCACCGAGCCCGTTCCTGCGGTGATCACATCGGCTGCGGCGGCGACCCGGGCGAGCTTGTCGGCCGGTGCGTCGACCGTCGTCACCACCACGGTCGGCACCAGTGGCCCGGTGAACAGCGGCGCCGAGAGGTCCAGCTCCAGGCTCCGCGACACCACCGCGATCACCGGCGCGGGCAACTGGCCGGCGGCCGCCCGCCGCGCCGCGAACTCCGGCCGGGCCCGCCCCGGCCGGTACCCCTCGGCCCGCACCGTCTCGGCCCCCACCAGCACCACGTCGCACAGCGCCCGCAGCACCCCGAAGATCCGCTTGTCCGCCTCGCTGGACAGCCCCTCCGAGAGGCCCTCCAGCCGGGCCGCCCCGTCCAGCGAGGAGACCATGTTCGCCCGCAGCCACGCCCCCCGGGCCGGGTACGCGTACGCCTGCGCCAGCCACTCCAGCTCGCCGGGGGTTCCGGGGGTGTCACCGATCAGTTGCTCCATGCCTCCGAGTCTCCCAGCCGGGGGCCCGGGGGACCGCTGCGCGGGCGCCCCTGGTTTCGCACCGGGTTTTCCCGCGCGAGTACCCTGTTGTCTCGTGTCTGCTGCCTCGGAGTCCGATATTCACACCGCGATAGCCCTGGCCGATCGGCGCCCGGTGGTACCGGCCGAGCGGCTGGTGGCGGAGATGGTGCCGCCGCCGCGCTTCGCCGGGGTGAGTTTCGGCAGCTACCTGCCGGACGCCTCGCAGCCGAGCCAGTACGAGGCGGTCCAGATCCTGGAGTCCTTCGCGGCGGGGCTGAACGGCGCCGCCGAGCCGCCGAAGCGGGGCTGGTTCCGGCGGTCGGCGCCGGTGCCCACCGGGCCGGCCGGGATCTACCTGGACGGCGGGTACGGCGTCGGCAAGACGCACCTGCTGGCCTCGCTGTGGCACGCGGTCCCGGGGCCGAAGGCGTTCGGGACGTTCGTCGAGCTGACCAACCTTGTGGGTGCGCTGACCTTCCAGGGCGCGGTGAGGACGCTGAGCACGCACCGGCTGCTGTGCATCGACGAGTTCGAGCTGGACGACCCGGGCGACACCGTGCTGGTGTCGACGCTGCTGAGCCGGCTGGTGGAGAACGGGGTCAAGCTGTGCGCGACCTCGAACACGCTGCCGGAGAAGCTCGGTGAGGGCCGGTTCGCCGCCGCCGACTTCATGCGGGAGATCCAGGGCCTGTCCGCGCACTTCCGCCCGGTGCGGATCGACGGCCAGGACTACCGGCACCGCGGTCTGCCCGCGGCCCCGCCGCCGTACGACGACGCCGAGGTGACGGCCCGCGCGGCCCGCACCCCGGGGGCCTCGCTGGACGACTTCGACGCCCTGCTGGAGCACCTGAAGGAGGTGCACCCCAGCCGGTACGGCGCGCTGCTGGACGAGGTCGGCGCGGTGTTCCTGCGCGGGGTGCGGCAGGTGGACGACCAGGCGACCGCGCTGCGGCTGGTGGTGCTGGCCGACCGGATGTACGACCGGGAGCTGCCGGTCACCGCCTCGGGCGTGCCGTTCGACGAGGTGTTCACCGAGGAGATGCTGCGCGGCGGCTACCGGAAGAAGTACCTGCGGGCGGTCTCCCGGCTGGTCGCGCTGGCCCGGGACTCCGCGAAGTAGCACCCGTTCTGTCGGTGGCCGGTCGTACGGTGGGGGGCGTGCGTCCCATCACGAGTATCGAGCGGTCCGTGGCGCCCTTCGAGGTCGTCAGTCCCTACCAGCCCAACGGCGACCAGCCGGCGGCCATCGCCGAGCTGGAGCGCCGCGTCCGCGCCGGGGAGGAGCACGTCGTCCTGCTCGGCGCGACCGGCACCGGCAAGTCGGCCACCACGGCCTGGATGATCGAGAAGCTGCAGCGCCCCACCCTGGTGATGGCGCCGAACAAGACGCTGGCCGCCCAGCTGGCCAACGAGTTCCGCGAGCTGCTGCCGAACAACGCGGTCGAGTACTTCGTCTCGTACTACGACTACTACCAGCCCGAGGCGTACGTCCCCCAGACGGACACCTACATCGAGAAGGACTCCTCGATCAACGAGGAGGTCGAGCGGCTGCGCCACTCCGCCACCAACAGCCTGCTCACCCGGCGGGACGTGGTGGTGGTGGCCTCGGTCTCCTGCATCTATGGCCTCGGCACCCCGCAGGAGTACGTGGACCGGATGGTCCGGCTGAAGGTCGGCGAGGAGATCGACCGGGACGCCCTGCTGCGCCGCTTCGTGGACATCCAGTACACCCGCAACGACCTGGCGTTCACCCGCGGCACCTTCCGGGTCCGCGGCGACACAATCGAGATCTTCCCGGTGTACGAGGAGCTCGCCGTCCGGATCGAGATGTTCGGCGACGAGATCGAGGCGCTGTACACGCTGCACCCGCTGACCGGCGAGGTGATCAGCCAGGACGACTCGGTCTACGTCTTCCCGGCCTCGCACTACGTGGCGGGCCCGGAGCGGATGGAGCGGGCGATCTCCGGGATCGAGGCCGAGCTGGAGCAGAGCCTGGCCCGGATGGAGAAGCAGGGCAAGCTGCTGGAGGCCCAGCGGCTGCGGATGCGCACCACGTACGACATCGAGATGCTCCGCCAGATCGGCACCTGCTCGGGCGTGGAGAACTACTCGATGCACTTCGACGGCCGCGAGCCCGGCTCCCCGCCGAACACCCTGCTCGACTACTTCCCGGAGGACTTCCTCCTGGTCATCGACGAGTCGCACGTCACCGTCCCGCAGATCGGCGCGATGTACGAGGGCGACGCCTCCCGCAAGCGCACGCTGGTCGAGCACGGCTTCCGGCTGCCCTCGGCGATGGACAACCGGCCGCTGAAGTGGGAGGAGTTCCAGGAGCGGATCGGCCAGACCGTCTACCTGTCGGCCACCCCGGGCAAGTACGAGCTGGCCCGCGGCGACGGCCAGGTCGAGCAGATCATCCGCCCGACCGGCCTGATCGACCCCGAGGTGGTCGTCAAGCCGACCGAGGGCCAGATCGACGACCTGGTGCACGAGATCCGGCAGCGGGTGGAGAAGGACGAGCGGGTCCTGGTCACCACGCTGACCAAGAAGATGGCCGAGGACCTCACCGACTACTTCCTCGGCCTGGACATCCGGGTCCGCTACCTGCACAGCGACGTCGACACGCTGCGCCGGATCGAGCTGCTGCGCGAGCTGCGGGCCGGCGAGTACGACGTGCTGGTCGGCATCAACCTGCTCCGCGAGGGCCTCGACCTGCCCGAGGTCTCGCTGGTGGCGATCCTGGACGCGGACAAGGAGGGCTTCCTGCGCTCCGGCACCTCGCTGATCCAGACCATCGGCCGCGCGGCGCGCAACGTGTCCGGCCAGGTGCACATGTACGCCGACAAGATCACCCCCGCGATGGACCTGGCGATCAGCGAGACCAACCGCCGGCGGGCCGTCCAGCAGGCGTACAACGAGGAGCACGGGATCGACCCGCAGCCGCTCCGGAAGAAGATCGGCGACCTGCTCTCCACCATGGCGGGGGAGGACGTCGACACCGAGGAACTGCTCTCCACCGGCTACCGGCAGCAGGGCAAGGGCAAGGCGCCGGTCCCGGCGCTGGGCATCGAGCGCAAGCCCGCCAAGAGCCTGCCCGCGGCCGAACTCGCCGAGCTGATCCAGGACATGACGGACCGGATGCACACCGCCGCGGCCGAGCTGCAGTTCGAGGTGGCGGCCCGGCTGCGGGACGAGGTCAAGGAGCTCAAGCGCGAGCTGCGGCAGATGCGCGAGGCCGGAATGGCCTGATCCGGCGTCAGACCGCCGGGCGGCGGGTAAATCCCCGTCCGGCGGGTGTCGGTGTGTCGTAGTTTGGCCACAGTGCGGTCCGTCCGGGACGCCGGGGCGGAGCTGCGGCGTTAGGGTGGGGCGCGGTCTGCCCGGGGTCCGAACGTTCCGGGCACGGTCGGATGTTCGACGAGGACGCCGGGCGGGGCCCGGAGGAAGCAGAGGTCGGCAGCGTGTCCGTGAACCTGGCCAAGGGCCAGAGCGTCAGCCTGTTGAAGTCCACCGGCGAGACTCTGACCGTGGTCCGGATGGGCCTCGGTTGGAAGTCCGCTCCCCGGAAGCGCGGCTTCTTCAGCCGCCGCCCCCGCGAGATCGACCTCGACGCCTCCGCCCTGCTGTACGACGGCAAGGTGATGAGCGACGTGGTGTTCTTCTCGCACCTGATCAGCAACGAGGGCTCGGTGCAGCACACCGGCGACAACCTGGTCGGCGGCGCGGGGGCGGGCGGCGACGACGAGAGCATCCTGGTCGACCTGGCCAAGGTGCCGCGCCGGGTCACCCAGATCGTGTTCACCGTCAGCTCGTACACCGGCCAGAACTTCCTGGAGGTGGAGAACGCGCACTGCCGGCTGGTCGACGAGACCACCGGCAAGGAGCTGGCCCGCTACGAGCTGACCGGCGGCGGTCCGCACACCGGGCAGATCATGGCCAAGGTCGCGCGGGACGGCGAGGGCGGCTGGAAGATGACCGCGATCGGCGCCCCCGCCAGCGGCCGCACCTTCCGGGACATGCTGCCCTTCATCGAGCCGTTCCTCTGACCGTTCCGCAGCGGGACTCCTTTACCTTCTTTACCTTCCCTTGGGCTTCCTGTTAACCTTCTGGGAGCGGAGGGGAGTATTCCCCGTTCAGCGACCCCGTCATCACGGGCGCCCATCGCGGCGCCCCGGGGCGCTGGCCGTGCGGTGCCCGCGGTGCGCGGGCCGCGCGGCGGAAGAGACCTCCGGCAGTGACGATTGTTCGCCTATCTGCCGGAGGAGCAGACATGGACGTATCCGCGGGCCTGTGGGGCGGCACCATCGCGGTGCTGATCGCCCTGGTGGTGGCCGACTTCTTCATCGGCGGCCGCAAGCCGCACGAGGTCTCGATCAAGGAGGCCGGCGTCTGGACGGCGGTCTGGGTCGCCCTGGCCGTGCTGTTCGGCGGCTTCCTCTGGTGGTACGGCGGCGGGAAGCCGGCCGGTGAGTTCTTCGCCGGTTACATCACCGAGAAATCGCTCAGCGTCGACAACCTGTTCGTGTTCATCCTGATCATGGGCAAGTTCGCGGTGCCGAGGATCTACCAGCAGCGGGTGCTGATGTTCGGCGTGATCATCGCCCTGGTGCTGCGGGCGGTCTTCATCGCCGGCGGCGCGGCGCTGGTCTCCCAGTTCTCCTGGGTCTTCTACTTCTTCGGCGCGTTCCTGGTCTGGACGGCCTGGAAGCTGATCAAGGAGGCCCGCTCCGAGGAGGAAGAGGAGGAGTTCGAGGAGAACCGGCTGCTCAAGTCGATCGAGCGGCGCTTCCCCTCCACCGACCGGTACCACGGCACCAAGCTGTTCGTCCGGGAGAACGGCCGCCGGCTGATGACCCCGATGCTGATCGTGATGCTGGCCATCGGCACCACCGACGTGCTGTTCGCGCTGGACTCGATCCCGGCGATCTTCGGCCTCACCCAGGACCCGTACATCGTCTTCACCGCCAACGCCTTCGCGCTGATGGGCCTGCGGCAGCTGTACTTCCTGATCGGCGGGCTGCTGAAGAAGCTGGTCCACCTCTCCTACGGCCTGTCGGTGATCCTCGGCTTCATCGGGGTCAAGCTGGTCCTGCACGCGCTGCACGAGAGCGGCGTGCACGTGCCGGAGATCAGCATCCCGGTCTCGCTGGCCTTCATCGTGCTGACCCTGGCGGTCACCACCGTCACCAGCCTGGTCGCCGCGAAGAAGCAGGCCGCCGAGGAGGGCGCCGAGCCGGAGAAGATCGACGCCTGAGCCCGCGTACGACGGGGCCCCGCCGGGAGGATCCGGCGGGGCCCCGCCGTCGGTTCACCAGCCGCGCTCGCGCCACTCCGGCAGGTGCGGGCGCTCGGCGCCCAGGGTGGTGTCGTCGCCGTGGCCGGGGTAGACCCAGGTCTCGTCCGGGAGCACGTCGAAGACCTTCTCGTTGACGTCCCGGAACAGCGAGTCGAACGCGGCCGGGTCGCCCCAGGTGTTGCCCACCCCGCCCGGGAACAGGCAGTCGCCGGTGAACAGGTGCGGGTGGCCCTGCGGGTCGTCGTAGAGCAGCACGATCGCGCCCGGGGTGTGGCCCACCAGGTGGCGCACGGTCAGCTCGACCTGCCCGAAGCGCAGCACCGAGCCGTCCTCCAGGGGCAGGTCGGTGGGCACGTCGATGCCCTCCGCGTCGATCCGGCCGGCCATCGTGCGGGCGCCGGTGACGGCCACCACCTCGGCCAGCGCGCCCCAGTGGTCGCGGTGCCGGTGGGTGGTGACCACCGCGGCCAGCCGGGGGCCGACCGTCTCCAGCAGCACCGGGGCGTCGGCCGCCGCGTCGATCAGCAGCTGCTCGTCGGTGGCCCGGCAGCGCAGCAGGTAGGCGTTGTTGTCGTGCGGGCCGACCGCCAGCTTGGTGACGATCAGGTGGGCCAGCTCCCGGACGTCCGGCGCCCCGCCGACCTTCACCGCTCCGTGGTACGTCATCACGCCGCTCCTCGTTCGCTGCTCTGGACCCTCGTCAACCGGCCACCATCATTCCATCGGGCGGAGCGCGGGCAGGGCGGAACGGGGACCGACGAGACCCTCGTCACCCCGGCGCACCTGCGGGCCGTCCCCGTTCGAGCGGTCGTGCGGCGACCGGCCCGGGCGTTGCCCGGGCCGGTTGTCAGTCGTTGGCGCTACCGTCGAGCGAGGGTGCCCTTCACCCGTACGGGTGGCCGCCGTTGGACGGGCTCAGATTCGAACGAATGAGCTAGTACGCTGGCGGGCGCATCCTGGAAGAAGCACACCACCCTCCTCCCGATCCCACTTCGACCCGGAGAAAGGCGCCAGTAGCAGTGGCAGACCGCCTCGTCGTCCGCGGTGCACGCGAGCACAACCTCAAGAACGTCTCGCTCGACCTGCCCCGGGACTCCCTCATCGTCTTCACGGGCCTCTCCGGGTCCGGCAAGTCCTCCCTCGCCTTCGACACGATCTTCGCCGAGGGCCAGCGGCGCTACGTCGAGTCGCTGTCCTCGTACGCCCGGCAGTTCCTCGGGCAGATGGACAAGCCGGACGTCGACTTCATCGAGGGCCTCTCCCCGGCCGTCTCGATCGACCAGAAGTCCACCAACCGCAACCCCCGCTCCACCGTCGGCACCATCACCGAGGTGTACGACTACCTGCGCCTGCTGTTCGCCCGGATCGGCAAGCCGCACTGCCCGCACTGCGGCCGCCCGATCGCCCGGCAGTCGCCGCAGGCCATCGTCGACCGGGTGCTGGAGCTGCCCGAGGGCACCCGCTTCCAGGTGCTCAGCCCGGTCGTCCGGGAGCGCAAGGGCGAGTTCGTCGACCTCTTCGCCGACCTGCAGTCCAAGGGCTACGCCCGGGCCCGGGTGGACGGGCAGACCGTCCAGCTGACCGAGCCGCCGACGCTCAAGAAGCAGGAGAAGCACACGATCGAGGTGGTCATCGACCGCCTCACCGTGAAGGCGGGCGCCAAGCGCCGGCTCACCGACTCGGTGGAGACCGCCCTCAAGCTGGCCGGCGGCATGGTCGTGCTCGACTTCGTCGACCTCCCGGAGGACGATCCCGAGCGCGAGCGGATGTTCTCCGAGCACCTCTACTGCCCGTACGACGACGTCTCCTTCGAGGAGCTGGAGCCGCGCTCCTTCTCCTTCAACTCCCCCTTCGGCGCCTGCCCGGACTGCTCGGGCCTGGGCAACCGGATGGAGGTCGACCCGGAGCTGATCGTCCCCGACGAGGAGAAGTCGCTCGACGAGGGCGCCATCCACCCCTGGTCGCAGGGCGCCACCAAGGAGTACTTCCAGCGCCTGGTCAACGCGCTGGCCGCCGAGCTCGGCTTCCGCACCGACATCCCGTGGGCCGGGCTGCCGGTGCGGGCCAGGAAGGCGCTGCTGTACGGGCACAAGACCCAGGTCGAGGTCCGCTACCGCAACCGCTACGGCCGCGAGCGCTCGTACACCACCGCGTTCGAGGGCGTCGTCCCGTTCGTCACCCGCCGGCACTCCGAGTCGGAGAGCGACGCCGGGCGCGAGCGCTTCGAGGGCTACATGCGCGAGGTGCCCTGCCCGACCTGCAAGGGCAGCCGGCTCAAGCCGGTGGTCCTCGCCGTCACGGTGATGGACCGCTCGATCGCCGAGGTCTCCGCGATGTCGATCAGCGACTGCGCGGACTTCCTCGGCGAGCTGCGGCTGGACCGGCGGGACAAGCAGATCGCCGAGCGGGTGCTCAAGGAGGTGCTGGAGCGGCTGCGCTTCCTGGTCGACGTCGGCCTGGACTACCTCTCGCTCAACCGCGCCGCGGGCACGCTCTCCGGCGGCGAGGCCCAGCGCATCCGGCTCGCCACCCAGATCGGCTCCGGCCTGGTCGGCGTGCTGTACGTGCTGGACGAGCCGTCCATCGGCCTGCACCAGCGCGACAACCACCGCCTGATCGAGACGCTGGTCCGGCTGCGGGACATCGGCAACACCCTGATCGTCGTCGAGCACGACGAGGACACCATCAAGACCGCCGACTGGATCGTCGACATCGGCCCCGGCGCGGGCGAGCACGGCGGCAAGGTGGTGCACTCCGGCTCGCTGAGGGAGCTGCTGGCCAACGACGAGTCGCTGACCGGCCAGTACCTCTCCGGCAAGCGCGCCATCCCGATCCCGGCGGCCCGCCGCCCGCGCGACAAGAAGCGCCAGCTCGTGGTGCACGGCGCCCGCGAGCACAACCTGAAGGACGTCACGGTCGCCTTCCCGCTCGGCACCCTCACCGCCGTCACCGGCGTCTCCGGCTCCGGCAAGTCCACGCTGGTCAACGACATCCTGTACGCGCACCTGGCCCGCGAGCTGAACGGCGCCCGCAGCGTCCCCGGCCGGCACACCCGGATCACCGGCACCGACCTGGTCGACAAGGTGGTGCACGTCGACCAGTCGCCGATCGGCCGCACCCCGCGCTCCAACCCGGCCACCTACACCGGCGTCTTCGACCACGTGCGCAAGCTGTTCGCGGAGACCCAGGAGGCCAAGGTCCGCGGCTACCTGCCCGGCCGGTTCTCGTTCAACGTCAAGGGCGGCCGCTGCGAGAACTGCTCCGGCGACGGCACCATCAAGATCGAGATGAACTTCCTGCCGGACGTCTACGTCCCCTGCGAGGTCTGCCACGGCGACCGCTACAACCGGGAGACGCTGGAGGTCCACTACAAGGGCAAGTCCATCGCCGAGGTGCTGAACATGCCGATCGAGGAGGCGCTCGACTTCTTCGAGGCCGTCCCCGCGATCGCCCGGCACCTGAGGACGCTCAAGGAGGTCGGTCTCGGCTACGTCCGGCTCGGCCAGCCCGCCACCACCCTCTCCGGCGGCGAGGCCCAGCGGGTCAAGCTCTCCGCCGAGCTGCAGAAGCGCTCCACCGGGCGGACGGTCTACGTCCTGGACGAGCCCACCACCGGCCTGCACTTCGAGGACATCAGCAAGCTGATCAAGGTCCTGGAGGGCCTGGTCGACAAGGGCAACACCGTCATCGTCATCGAGCACAACCTCGACGTCATCAAGACCGCCGACTGGCTGGTCGACATGGGCCCCGAGGGCGGCTCCGGCGGCGGCGGCGTGGTCGTCGAGGGCACCCCGGAGGAGGTCGCGGCCAGCACCGCCAGCCACACCGGCAAGTTCCTGCGGGACATCCTCCCGGGCGTCTCGGACGCGGCGCCCGCGAAGCGCAGGAAGAAGTAGCCGCCGCGCGCGGCCGGGTCCGCCCCGAGGGCACGCGCCCTCCGAGCGGACCCGGCCGCGCGTGCTAGGTTTCTGGCGCCAAAACCCGTACCGAGGAGCCCCGATGACCGAGCCCACCGCCTCCCGCCGTACCGTGCTGTGCTGCGCGGCCGTCGCGCTCGCGGGGGCCACGGCCGCCGGCTGCTCCTCGTCCTCGTCCTCCTCCGGCGGCAAGGAGGAGGCGAAGTCCGCCGGTCCGATCGACCTCGGCCCGGCCGCGGACGTGCCGGTCGGCGGCGGGAAGGTCTACCGGGAGCAGGCCGTCGTGGTGACGCAGCCCGCCGCGGGGGAGTACAAGGCGTTCAGCGCGAAGTGCACGCACGCCGGGTGCCTGGTCAACGGGGTGGTCAAGGACCAGATCCAGTGCCTGTGCCACGGCAGCCGGTTCGGGATCGCCGACGGCGCCGTCCAGGACGGCCCCGCGCCGGAGCCGCTGCCCGCCTACCAGGTCGCGGTGCAGAACGGGAACCTGCAGGTCACCAAGGGCTGACCGGACCCGCCGGTGGAGAGTGCCGAGCGCGGGGCCCGCTCGGCAGCCACCAACGCCCGGCCGACGGCTGCCGCAGCAGAACATCCGTACATCAGCGCGGAAAATGTACGAAACCGCTTACTTCGTGGGAAGGCACGTGTCGAGCAGTTGTCGACCGTACGCCATGGCCGCGGCGTTCCACGCACACGCGGTGCACCGGTCCACGAGGATGAGCGACCACTTGGGGTCGGCGTACGGGATCCGGTCCTCGGGCGCTCGGACGAACGAGCCGATGTCGCGTCCGTGGCCGGTCACCCGGCCGCACGGGAAGTCCGCCGAGTGGTACGAGGTCCGTTCAGCCCCGGGCGTCATGCGGAGCAGGCACGGCATGCGCTTGGAACGGTCCGCGAGCGTCGCCGCGAGTTGAGCGATCTGCTGGAGGTCCCGCTCCAACTCGGAGCGCTTGATGCGTTCCTCGTGGTGGTCGACGAGTGAACGGGTGCGCCAGCGGTGTAGCGACGACAGTTCGGCCCAGTGGGCGTCGTCGGTCAGCAGCGGTCCGTGCTCCACGGCAGTCCTCTTCGCTGGGAATCGGCAAGGGGGGACATAGATTTCCAGGGCGCCGGTCACTTGCTACGGATTTGAGACATTTCCCGGTGACATCGAAGTGCGAGTGGTAGAGGTGCGGCATGCCGTCCGGCTGACGGCGTCCGCGCCGGAGTGTCACCGGCAGTCGGTACGGTAGGGGCATGGCAGACCCGTCCACCTACCGACCGGCGCCGGGGGCGATCCCGCTCTCTCCCGGGGTGTACAAGTTCCGTGACGCGCACGGCCGGGTCATCTACGTGGGGAAGGCGAAGAGCCTGCGCCAGCGCCTCTCCTCGTACTTCCAGGACGTGGCGAGCCTGCACCCGCGCACCGCGACGATGGTCACCACCGCCGCCTCCGTGGAGTGGACGGTGGTCTCCACCGAGGTCGAGGCGCTGCAGCTGGAGTACTCCTGGATCAAGGAGTTCGACCCGCGGTTCAACGTCAAGTACCGGGACGACAAGAGCTACCCGGAGCTCGCCGTCACCCTGAACGAGGAGTACCCCCGGGTCCAGGTGATGCGCGGCGCGCACAAGAAGGGCGTGCGCTACTTCGGCCCCTACGGGCACGCCTGGGCGATCCGCGAGACGGTCGACCTGCTGCTGCGGGTCTTCCCGGTGCGGACGTGCTCCAACGGCGTCTTCAACCGCGCCCGGCAGGTCGGCCGCCCCTGCCTGCTCGGCTACATCGGCAAGTGCGCGGCCCCCTGCGTGGGCCGGGTGAGCGCCGCCGAGCACCGCGAACTCGCCGAGGAGTTCTGCGACTTCATGGCCGGCCGGACGGGCGGCCACCTGCGCCGGGTGGAGCAGGAGATGCAGCAGGCCGCCGCCGAGATGGAGTACGAGAAGGCGGCCCGGCTGCGCGACGACCTCGGTGCCCTGCAGCGCGCGATGGAGAAGAACGCGGTCGTCCTCGGCGACGGCACCGACGCCGACCTGCTGGCCCTGGCCGAGGACGAACTCGAAGCCGCCGTGCAGATCTTCCACGTCCGCGGCGGCCGGGTCCGCGGCCAGCGCGGCTGGGTCACCGACAAGGTCGAGGACGTGGACACCGCGGGCCTGGTCGAGCACGCCCTCCAGCAGCTCTACGGCGAGGGCAACGAGCAGGTCCCGCGCGAGGTGCTCGTCCCCGCGCTGCCCGACGCCGCCGTGCACGAGTGGCTGACCGCCCTGCGCGGCGCCCAGGTCGACCTGCGGGTCCCGCAGCGCGGCGACAAGAAAGACCTGATGGAGACGGTGCAGCGCAACGCCCAGCAGGCGCTGGCGCTGCACAAGACCAAGCGCGCCTCCGACCTGACCACCCGCAGCCGCGCCCTGCAGGAGATCGCCGACGCGCTGGAGCTGGACTCCGTCCCGCTGCGCATCGAGTGCTTCGACATCTCGCACCTCCAGGGCGAGGACGTGGTGGCCTCGATGGTGGTCTTCGAGGACGGCCTGGCCCGCAAGAGCGAGTACCGCCGCTTCCAGATCAGGTCCTTCGAGGGCCAGGACGACGTCCGCTCGATGCACGAGGTGATCACCCGCCGCTTCCGCCGCTACCTCCAGGAGCGCGAGCAGACCGGCGAGTGGGCCGTCCCCGAGCAGGCCCCGGAGGAGGACGGCTCGCCGCTCGACGAGAACGGCCGCCCCAAGCGCTTCGCCTACCCGCCGCAGCTGCTGGTGGTCGACGGCGGGCAGCCGCAGGTCGCCGCCGCCGTCCGGGCGCTGGAGGAACTGGGCATCGACGACGTCGCGGTGTGCGGGCTGGCCAAGCGGCTGGAGGAGGTCTGGCTGCCCGGCCAGGACGACCCGGTGGTGCTGCCGCGCTCCAGCGAGGGCCTCTACCTGCTGCAGCGGGTGCGCGACGAGGCGCACCGCTTCGCCATCACCTACCAGCGGGCCAAGCGGGCCAAACGGCTCACGGCGGGGGAACTGGACTCCGTCCCCGGCCTGGGCGAGACTCGCCGCCGGGCCCTGCTCAAGCACTTCGGTTCGCTGAAGAAGCTGCGGGCGGCGACCGTCGACGACATCTGCGCGGTCCCCGGGATCGGGCGCCGCACCGCCGAGACTGTTGTCGCGGCCTTGGCCTCCCGTACACCCGCCGCATTCGCGGTCAACACCGCGACCGGCGAGATCATCGAAGACAGCACGGCCACAGCAGTACCGAGAAGCGGGGAAGAGACGTGACAGTGTCCAACGGGGGAGAGACCACCCCCGAGCTGGTGATCATCTCCGGCATGTCCGGGGCGGGCCGTTCCACCGCCGCCAAGTGCCTGGAGGACCTCGGCTGGTTCGTGGTCGACAACCTGCCGCCCGCGCTGATCCCCACCATGGTCGACCTGGGGGCCCGCTCGCAGGGCGCGGTACCGCGGATCGGCGTCGTGGTCGACGTGCGCGGCCGCACATTCTTCGACGACCTGCTGACCTCGCTGGAGGAGCTGGAGAAGCGCGGCGTCCGGCTGCGGGTGCTCTTCCTCGACTCCTCCGACGACGCCCTGGTCCGCCGCTTCGAGTCGGTCCGCCGCCCGCACCCGCTGCAGGCCGACGGCCGGATCGTCGACGGCATCGCCCGGGAGCGCGAGCTGCTGCGCGAACTGCGCGGCGAGGCCGACCTGGTGGTCGACACCTCCAACCTCAACGTGCACCAGCTGCGCGCCAAGATGGACGCCCAGTTCGCCGGCCAGGACGAGCCCGAGCTGCGCGCCACCGTGATGTCCTTCGGCTTCAAGTACGGCCTGCCGGTCGACGCCGACCTGGTGGTCGACTGCCGCTTCCTGCCCAACCCGCACTGGGTCCCCGAGCTGCGGGCCCGCACCGGCACCGACCCGGACGTCGCCGAGTACGTGTTCCAGCAGCCCGGCGCCCAGCAGTTCCTGGACGGCTACACCGACCTGCTGCGGATCATCACCGAGGGCTACCGGAAGGAGGGGAAGCGTTACATGACGCTTGCCGTAGGCTGCACCGGAGGCAAGCACCGCAGCGTGGCGATGTCCGAACAGCTGACGAAGCGTCTGATCGCGGACGGGGTCGAGACGGTGCTGGTCCACCGGGACATGGGCCGGGAGTAGCGGCCGGGAACCACCCGCACCGCCGCCCCGGCCGAGCACGAGACAGGAACACGGTGTCGGCGTGACGGGATACGTGCCAGCACGGCAGCAGCTCCGGACCAGACCCGCCGAGCGGGCCGCCCAGCCGCGCCCCGGCGCGCCCCGCATCGCCGCCCTGGGCGGCGGACAGGGCCTGTCCGCCTCGCTGTCCGCGCTGCGCCGGCTGACCACCGAACTGACCGCGGTGGTCACCGTCGCCGACGACGGCGGCTCCAGCGGGCGGCTGCGCGCCGAGCTCGGCGTGCTGCCGCCCGGCGACCTGCGCAAGGCGCTGGCCGCGCTGTGCGGCGACGACGACTGGGGCCGCACCTGGTCCGAGGTGATCCAGCAGCGCTTCGCCGGCAGCGGCGAGCTCGGCGGCCACGCGGTGGGCAACCTGCTGATCGTGGCGCTGTGGGAGAAGCTCGGCGACCCGGTCGAGGCACTGAACTGGGTGGGCCGACTGCTCAACGTGCAGGGCCGGGTGCTGCCGATGTCGGCCGTCCCGCTGGACATCGAGGCCCAGGTGCGCGGCCACGACCCGCTGCGTCCCGGCGAGGTGTCCGCGGTGCGCGGCCAGGCCGCGGTGGCGATCACGCCCGGCACCGTGCAGTCGATCCGGCTGCTGCCGGACGGGCCGCCGGCCGTCCCGGAGGCCGTGCAGGCCGTCCTGGAGGCGGACTGGGTGGTGCTCGGCCCCGGCTCCTGGTTCACCAGCGTGCTGCCGCACCTGCTGGTCCCCGAGCTGGCCAAGGCGCTCACCGAGACCCGGGCCCGCCGCCTGCTCACCCTCAACCTGGCCCCGCAGCCCGGCGAGACCGAGGGCTTCACCCCGCAGCGCCACCTGGAGGTGATCGCCGACCACGCCCCCGACCTGGCGGTGGACGCGATCCTGGTGGACGAGCGCGCGGTCAGCGGCGGCGCCTTCGGGGTCGCCGACCTGGCCGGCCTGCAACAGGCCGCCGAGCGGATGGGCGCCGCCCTGGTGCTCGACTCGGTGGCCCGCGACGACGGCACCCCGCGACACGACGCGGAGCTCTTGGCCGCCGCGTACGACCGGATTTTCCGGACTCATGGAAGGATCAGCCCATGGCGATGACGGCAGCGGTGAAAGACGAGATCTCCCGGCTTCCCGTCACCCGTGCCTGCTGCCGCAAGGCGGAGGTCTCGGCGATCCTGCGTTTTGCGGGCGGACTGCACATTGTGAGCGGCCGCATCGTGATCGAGGCGGAGCTGGACACCGGCATTGCGGCACGGCGGCTGCGCAAGGACCTCCTGGAGATCTTCGGACACTCCTCGGATCTGGTGGTGATGGCCCCCGGCGGGCTGCGGCGCGGCAGCCGGTACGTGGTGCGGGTGGTGAAGGACGGCGAACTGCTGGCCCGGCAGACCGGGCTGGTGGACGGACGCGGACGGCCGATCCGGGGCCTGCCCCCGGCGGTGGTCTCCGGGGCGACCTGTGACGCGGAGGCGGCCTGGCGCGGCGCCTTCCTCGCGCACGGCTCGCTGACCGAACCCGGGCGCTCCTCCTCCCTGGAGATCACCTGCCCGGGCTCGGAGGCGGCGCTCGCCCTGGTCGGCGCGGCCCGCCGGCTCGGCATCCCGGCCAAGGCCCGCGAGGTGCGCGGCGTCGACCGGGTGGTGATCCGCGACGGCGACGCGATCGGCGCGCTGCTCACCCGCCTCGGCGCGCACGAGTCGGTGCTCGCCTGGGAGGAGCGCCGGATGCGCCGCGAGGTGCGGGCCACCGCCAACCGGCTGGCCAACTTCGACGACGCCAACCTGCGCCGCTCGGCCCGCGCCGCGGTCGCCGCCGGGGCCCGGGTGCAGCGCGCCCTGGAGATCCTCGGCGAGGAGGTGCCCGAGCACCTGGCCGCGGCCGGCGCGCTGCGCATGCAGCACAAGCAGGCCTCGCTGGAGGAACTGGGCGCGCTCGCCGACCCGCCGCTGACCAAGGACGCGGTGGCCGGCCGGATCCGCCGGCTGCTGGCGATGGCCGACAAGCGGGCCGCCGAACTCGGCCTGCCGAACACCGAGGCCAACCTGACCGAGGAGATGGCCCTGAACTGACGGGCGGTCAACCGTCCGACGGCGCACCCGAGGGGCACGCGTGCCGGGCCAGGGCGGCGGCGAACAGCTGCCGCCGCTCGGTCAACTCCCTCGCC